>CAYVAO010000162.1:0-5431 GCA_964448895.1 uncultured Christensenella sp. | reverse complement strand
CGCGGCCAACTCACGAAGGAAGAGCTGCACACGTTGGTAGTGCTACTCGCACCTGTTGCCCCGCACATCAGCGAGGAGATCAACGAGGCACTTGGCTATTCCCCGATGAAGGATCAGGCTTGGCCCGTCTATGACGAGAGCGCGCTGGTCGAGAACGCCGTGGAGTACGGCATTCAGGTCAACGGCAAAGTACGCGGCAGAATTACGCTGCTCGCCACGCTGGACACGAAGGCCGTGGAAGAAGCGGCGCTCGCCTGCGAAGAAGTCAAGCCGCATCTCGAAGGCAAGACGGTGCGCAAGATTATCGTAGTCAAAAACATCGTCAACATCGTGGTTGGCTAACCAAACGTTAGTAACGCAAGACGGCGCGGAGGAATCCGCGCCGTTGTCTTATCTCGATTGCATCTTGTTGCGTATCTGCCAGGATTATTGCGCAGTTACAACGATAAATGAGACATCATTCACGTATTCCTTCTGATATTGAATTCCGTTTTCGACGATTGGATCGTAATAGAACAAGTCCGACGCGATGTCATGCGCTTTATCCTGATTCTCCTTTGTGTCTTCCAGACGCAAAACCGGATCGCAGGCCTGCACCAGCGAGTCGGGGAGATATAACTGAATGACATAGATGAGTAAATCTCCATCATCTCTGTCTACAAAGTCAATCTGAACGAGGCCCGCATCCGACGAATAAAACACCAGCCAGCCAATCGTGATGCCAAGCCCGTGTTCCAGTGCATACACCTTTGGCGAACCATCTTTCGGCAGATTTGACAGCTCCGGGATCGCGGACATCGATTGCTGAATAGGCTTTACATGAATCTGACTCTTTGCGGTGATCTCTCCAAGCGTAGAAGCTACTTCTTCCGCCGTGAAGGGAAGTGCTTTTATTCCCGTTAAGGTTGCCGGTTCCTCCTCGTCTTCATATCCCGGGTACTCGACGAGGAAACTTGTTGTGTTCCATCCATTACCCAACGCTGCATATCGAAAACCATCTTTTTGCAACTCTTCACCTTGCATACAGGATTGGATGATCTCCGTTAGCCTCTTGGATGCAGCATCTTGCTTGTTTGCAAGCGAAGGATCGCAAACCTGAAGAAGCGCTGTCGAAAGCGATAAAAACGCGTTTAAGTCTGCTGCTTTATCGCCCGGATGGTAATACTCAATCCCTGCCGCCGTGACCACTTGATTCTCTTTTTGTATCAAAAACCAAACTCGGGCACCGTCCGAGAGCGCATCGCCGGACAATCTATATAAAACGGTTTGATTGCCTTCGTCTTCTTCCGCTTCACCAAGGAAAATGCCCTGCTGCAAAATCGCTTGCGAATAGGCTGCTGCAAACGCGTCCGCCGTTTGCGTTTGAGTTGCTGTTTGCGTTACGTTCCCCGCGCCGCCTGCTGTAAATAAAAACACGATACCGATCATCAAAAAAATGATTCGTTTCATATTAACTCCCTTTACTCAGGTGTTCACTTTGCCTTACTCTCTATTCTGCTTGGATGCTAGCAGACACAGATTTGCTCACTTTGTTTTTCAAAAATCGCTTTACGGCTGAGCCGCTTCAACGGTGAATATCTTGTCAAAGGCGTCGTTTTTATAGGAATACGCGATTCCATTTTGCGTAAGGCTGCCCGCCTTGGAAATCTGTTCCATCAGGTCGTTTGCTTGAGATGCGCCTTCTTCCGCCGGTTCCTTCTGAATCGCAGCGTCAAAATAGGAAATCAGCAGTTTCGCTTCGCTTTCTACACTGAGATAAAACGCATAGTTGCTCGTTTCAACCAGTTCCACACGATAGATCGTCTCACCGTCACAATAGAGTAAGAGCGCGCCGTCAACAAACCCTGCTTTGTGCGCAAGCGCGAATATCTCCGGTTTTTCCGCGAGCAAGTCGTTTCTTTCCAAATCCAGCGCACCGTAGCTTGCGTTCCAGTCTTTCAGCGAATACCCGTAGTCACTAAGGATCGCGTTAAAGTCTGTTACAAAATCGGATTTCGAAAGTCCCAAATCGCTCCAAGCGCGTCCTTGCGCTGCGGCAAGCTCTTTTGGGCTCAAAGTATAGTTATCGCTTTGTAGAACAGCTTCAAAATCGATTCCGGATGAGTAGAGGCTGATCGAATACACACAACCGTTTTTTTCGTAATTCTGCGCATGATCGGCCGCCGCAACCACCGCCTTTGCCTGTCGGATCGCCGCAGTTTTTCCGCTGCCGTTTGAAGCATCGCAAATCTGCATCAACGTTCCTGCAAGGTAGGTGATCTGATCGATATTCCGATCCTCCGCATCGGGATCAAATCCCAACGAAGCGGACCTGACTCCTTTTTCGGTTTCCTCTATTTGGACGTAAACCGTGCCGCTAAACCCGTCGTACGGGCCGCGAATCGACCCCGACGTCATCCAAAGTTCCGGGTCGTCTTCCTCTTGTTCGTTTTCATGATAGACGGTATATTTGTATCCCTCTGCCTCAATCTTCTCAAGATAGGCTTGCAACAGTTTATCCGCATTTCCGGAGAACCGGCCTTGTCCGCCGCAAGCGCACAAAAAAAGCAACACTGCGATACCAACAAGTAAAAATCCACTTTTTAGCACGCGTTTCAAATGATCTCACCGTCCCATTCCTGTATTCATCTCACCTATCATATTGCAGGATAAAAAGGGAAATAGGATCGACTTTGTGTCGACAAACAATAAAAAAGCACGCACTTGGTTCATCAGCGATCATCACGAGATATCAAAAACGGCCGGGAGAACTCCCAGCCGTATTATCTGTTTCTTTTATGATTCGCTTAGGCTTGCGCCTGCTCTTTTCCAAACCCCGTCTTCTTATTGCAAACGATGATGGTCATATACAGCAGCGCGAAACAGGCCAGCAGGTAATAGGGAAGCCCGGTAAAACCGATACTCTGACCCACCCATCCAACCACCGGCGGCATGAGCGTTGCCCCGACATAGGCCGATGCCATCTGTAGCCCGATGATCGCCTGCGAATAGTTAGCGCCGAAGCGCTGCGGCGTGATATGAATCAAGTTCGGGAATACAGGCGCGCAACCAAGGCCGAAGAGCAACAGTCCCGCGAGAGAAAACAGTGGCGGCAGCGGCAGCGCCAGCAGAAGCGCACCGACAACGGCGATCATGAGGCCGATGTTGATCAGCGTGCGCTCCTTAACGCGCATCGCGAGCAGTCCCGAGATCATGCGCCCGCCCATGATGCCAAAGAAGAACAGTGATCCCCAGCTCGCGGCGACGCTCGGATCAACGCCGCGCACGCTCACAAAATAGGTCGCGGCCCAGAGCCCGACGGAGGCCTCTCCCGCGCAATAGAAGAAAAACGAGAGCACCGCGAAGATCGCGCCGCGCTTTTTGATAGCCGCGCGGTTGTCGATCTCAATCGGCCCTCCATGCAGTTCGTCCACGCCCGCATGCGACACCTTGCCCCAGAGCGGCAACGTGATAAACATGATCGCGGCAAGCGACATCTGAATGATGGACACAAAGCGATAGCCGCCCTGCCAGTTTCCGTTTTGCTTGAGAAACTGGGACATGATCAGCGGGCTGATGGTCGCGCCCACACCCCAGAAGCTATGCAGAAAACTCATGTGGCTCGCTTTATAGTGCAGGGCCACATAGTTGTTTAGCGCGGCATCGATTGCGCCGCCGCCAAGCCCCAGCGGAATGGCGAGCAGGAGCAGCACGACAAAACTATGCGTAAACGAGATCCCCAGCAGCGCGCTCGCCGTGAGCAAAACGCAAGCCGCGGTGACACCGCCCGTGCCGAACTTGCGGATCACGCGGACGGAGATCAGGCTGGAGACAACCGTGCCGATCGTGATGCCGATGGAAACAAACCCCGCATAAGAAACGGGAGCGCCAAGCTGCGCGTAAGCAACAGGCCAGGCCGCGCCGAGCATGGAGTCCGGCAGACCGAGGCTGATGAACGCGAGATAGATGATGATCAGTAAAATAGTAGCCATGCGCGTATTCTATCGGGTTTTCTCGTGTTTGAAAAGAGCCACTTTTTCTGCACGGCGCAAATTTAATGATATTGGATGGAATCGTTGCAACCGCATGCACTTGATGCAACCACTTTGCATTACGCGAGAGATGAATCCGCATCATAAACGATCATTTGTTAGTATAAGTCTTGAATTTCAAATCATATGATCTTATAATGTTAGCGTGAGGTGATGGTTATGACTGCTTCTGACTCCGGCATGAATCACAAACGCAAGCGCGGCATTGAAACCGCGCGTTCGATTCTGGATGCTTCGGCGGAGCTTTTTGCGCAGCGAGGATTCTCAGGCGTCAGCGTTCGCGAGATTGCTTCTTTGGCCGGCATTCGCGAAAGCTCGATCTATAACCACTTCTCCAGCAAGGCGGAGATTCTCGAATCGCTTTATCAGGAGTTTATCCGCGAGGTGCCCGGCACACGCCCTTCCGACGAAGCGCTGGACGCGATGCTCGCCATCATGGAGCCGGAGGAAGTCTTCAAGGCAATCCTGTTCCATGTCGGACAAAACGTGAAGGGTACTTTATCCAATATCGCAATGATCATCAATCTGGAAAAATTCAAGGATGCGCACGCGGCGGAACTTTACTACCGCTATGTTGTACGCGAGCCCGCGACCTACTATGAGCGCTTGATCGAGAAGATGATTGCGCGCGGAATGGTTCGTCCGGTGGACGCGCGGCTCATCGCGGAGCAATACAACTATGTCAGTATCGCTTTGACCAAGGAATACATCATGGCACAAAGCGGATTGGCGGACGTTCACGAGGTGGTCGCCTACATGATCCGCACACTCAGGTTTTTCTGTTCGCTAATGAAGAAAAGCGGAGAATCTTCTCATGAAACGGAACAAACCGACCCTGCCGCTCGCTGAGCGTTTTCCGCCCTCCGAGGCGTGCAGTTGCGTCGTCTGCCGCGGATACTGCGCACGCCCAGGCCGGTGGTCGGTCGATCAAGCGCAAAAGGCGCTCCTCGCGGGTTACGGCGTACAGATGATGCTTGAACTCTCGCCTGATCGTAAATACGGTGTGCTTTCTCCCGCGTTTCGCGGTTGCGAAGGAATGGTTTCTCTACAGGAATATGCGCAAAACGGCTGTACCTTCTTTCGGCATGGCCTCTGCGCACTCTTTCACACCGGGTTTGAACCGCTGGAGTGCCGCTATTGTCATCACGACCGCGCAGGGCAGGTCACGATTTGCCTCGACGCGCTGATGCAGGATTGGCTGACTCCCGCGGGACAGGCGCTGGTGCGTTCCTGGCTCTTGCAATGTATGGAAAGGAAATGAAACAATGGAATCGACACAAACTGTCTCACAAACAGCAATGCTCATCGCGTCTCTTCGCGCGCTTTCCTGCTACGAGGAAGACGCCCGTATTCGCGGAAATGACACGATAGCAGAATTATTCCTGCCAGATGACAAACGC
>CAYVAO010000161.1:0-5431 GCA_964448895.1 uncultured Christensenella sp. | reverse complement strand
TCGGCTCCGGTGTTCCGGTTTACGAAGGCCAGGTCGTTGGCGAAAACGCGCGCGCGGAGGACATCGTGGTCAACGTCTGCAAGAAAAAGCACGTCACCAACATGCGCGCTTCCGGTTCAGACGACGCGCTGCGCCTTACCCCGCCGGTCGTGCTCTCGCTGGAACAGTGCTTAGAGTTCATCGCGGACGACGAGTTGGTCGAGGTCACGCCAAAGAGCATCCGCATGCGCAAGCGCTTCCTGAGCAAGGATCAGCGCATGAAGTACGCCAAACAGATCGACACGCAGAATATCTGATCCGTTGAACGCACGAAAGGAGCTGGGCTGCGATGCTTCGCCTTGTGGATATCGACCGCTACAACTATCTGTCGGTGCTGGATCTCTCCGCTGCGCCGGAGCAGCGGGAAGTTGGCGCGACAAATCAGTACTCGCTCGCACAGGCATATGCCCAGCCGGAATGCGTGCCCCTCGCGCTCTATGCGGAGAACAGGCCCGTCGGGTTTGCGATGTATTGCCTCGACGAGGATGATCATCAGTATTGGATTTATCGCCTGATGATCGACCAGCGCTATCAAGGCGTGGGATACGGCAGAGAAGCGATGCATCTTCTGATCAACCGCATTCGCGGGCTCTCCGACGAGGAGCACCAACGCGTCTATATCAGCTTTGAGCCGGGAAACGAAATCGCCAAAGCGTTGTATGAAAGCCTCGGCTTCATTCCGGACGGACGCGTGCTCTACGGCGAAGTCGTGTATTATTTGACGTTATAAACGCATCTATGACGAAGGAGGCTTGCTCGCAAGCCTCCTTTTTTACGCAGAATCATCGGTGAAAGAGCGATTTGATCTTCTGGTGGATCATCCTTTTTAACTCGATCGATATTTGACAAATTTGATACAATTCATTCACGCTGGCGAATTGTTTTCCCGTGCTTACTATGATAACATGTATCTACAAATCAAGTAAGGAGAGTTCACATCATGGGTTATGTTATTCCTGTTATTTTAGCCGCTGCTGTTCTCCTGTTCTTCTTAGGATATCTCAAAGCGCCGCCGGACACCGCATATATCATCTCCGGCCTTGGCAAGCGCAGAATCCTGATCGGCAAAGCAGGCTGGCGCTTCCCATTTTTAGAGCGAATTGATAAACTCCCGCTCAACGTGATGCAGGTTGATGTGAAGACATCCGAAGCAGTGCCCACCAACGAGTTCATCAATGTCAGCGTAGACGGCGTTGCCAACATCAAGATTTCCAGCAGGCCGGAGCTTTTAAACCGCGCGGCGGAGTCTCTGCTGGGGTTGCGTCCGGACGCGATGGTGACGCGGGTGCCGCTAGTTCTTGAGGGCAACATGCGCGAGATCGTGGGCTCCGTCGGGCTCAAAGAGATGGTGCAGGAGCGCCAGGGCGTTGCGCGAAAGATCACCGAAAACGTCGTGCCCGACATGGAAAAACTCGGCATCGAGGTCGTCAACTTCAACATTCAAAACTTCCGGGACGCCGCCGGTACCATTGAGAACATGGGTATCGACAACGTGGAACAGATCCGCAAAAACGCGCAGATCGCCAAGGCGAACGCGCAAAGGGATATCTCCATCGCCACCGCGGAAGCGCAGCAGCAGGCAAACGCCGTCCGCGCGGAGGCCGAGAAGAAGATCGCTGTGCAAAACGCGGAGCTCGCCGTGCAGCAGTCCGACATGCAGGTTCGCTCCGACACGAAGAAGGCGGAAGCGGACGCGGCCTACGCCATCCAGCAGGAGACCCAGCGCAAGACGATTGAGATCACGAAGGCAAACGCCGACATCGCGCGCAAAGAAAAGGAATCCGAGCTAGCCGATCGCGAGATCGCCTTGCAGGAAAGAAAGCTGGACGCAGAGATCCGCAAACAGGCGGACGCGATGAAGTATCAGGCAGAAAAAGAAGCGGAAGCGCAGTTGATTACGCGCCAGCGCGAAGCGGACGCTAAGAAATACGAGATCGCGCAGCAGGCGGAAGCCCTCCGCATTGAAGCGGAAGCGCACAAGTATCAGGTGGAGCAGCAGGCCGCGGCAAGGCGCGCAGAGGCGGAAGCCATGCGCTACTATATGGAGCAGGAAGCGGAAGGTATCCGCGCCAAGGGCGTTGCAGAGGCGGAAGCCATCGAGCGCAGAGCAGATGCGCAAAAGCGCATGGGCGAGGCCTCGGTATTGGAGATGTACCTCGCGGCGCTGCCGGAGGTCGTCAAGAACGCTGCTTCTCCGCTGTCTCAGACCGAGAAGATCGTCATGTATGGCGACGGCAACTCTTCCAAGCTGGTCAAAGACGTCATGCTCAGCGCAAGTCAGGTGCTGGAAGGCATTCGCGAATCCACCGGCCTCGATATTCGGGAGCTCATCTCGGCGCGTCAGGCCGCCGTGCCCGCAGCAACCGAACCGAAGGTAGAGCCGAAAAACGCATAACTGTTCTGCCAAACAACCCGATTTCGCACAACACCATCCGGTTTTCGCCGGATGGCGTTTTTTTTTCAAATTTACTCTTGCTCATAACGTTGCGTCATATGCTAACGTGCATGTTGAAAAGGCGAACGGAAGCGCTGGAAGCGCACAGATTCGCCGGAAGGAGCAAGCGTATATGAGTATCAAAGATGCACTACCGTTTCTAATTCCGCTCGCGATTGCCCAGTTTGCATTGCTTGGCATCACTCTGCGGCACATCCTCACCCACGAACGCTATAAGCGCGGCACGCGTGCGTTGTGGCTTGTTGTCGCCATCGTCGGTATGGAGTTCATCGGCCCGATCCTGTATTTCCTGCTCGGAAAAGAGGATTAATTCCGTATGGACGTACTGGAACTCACGGGCGTTACCAAGCGCTTCGGCGAACGAACCGTGCTGCACGATCTTACGCTACTCGTGCCGGAAGGATCGATCTACGGCTTTATCGGCGAAAATGGCGCTGGCAAGACCACGACGATGAAGCTCATTACGGGGCTTATCGCTTCGGACGGCGGCGAAATCCGCATCTGCGGCGAGAAGGTTGCCTACGGGAAAACGCGCACAAACCGTTTTGTCGGCTACCTGCCGGATGTGCCGGAGTTCTATGGCTATCTGACCCCGCGGGAGTATCTCGCGCTTGTCGGCGGACTTGCGGGCGTTTCGTCCGGCGAGCTGCCAAAGCGCGCGAACGAGCTGCTCGATCTCGTCGGGCTGAGCGCCGCCGCCAACCGACGCATCGGCGGCTTTTCGCGAGGAATGAAGCAGCGGCTCGGCATTGCACAAGCGCTGATCCATCGCCCGAAATTGCTGATCTGCGACGAGCCAACCTCCGCGCTCGATCCCGCAGGACGAAAGGATATCATCGACATACTCCGCGCGATCAGGAACGAAACCACCGTGCTGTTCTCCACGCACATCCTGCCGGATATCGAGCGCGTCTGCGACCGCATCGGGCTGCTGCACGAGGGAAAACTGGCGCTCAGCGGCAGGTTGGAAGACATCCGCGCCATGCACGCAAAGAGTGGCTTCGTCGTGGAGTTCGCGGAGGAAAGCGAGGCCGCGTCGTTTCTTAAAACGTACCCTGGCGGCGAGCGAGACACGGCCTCCCGTCTGGTCTACCCCACGGCGACACACGAGGAGATGCTAGCGGCAATGTCACAGCTCGGCAGCATGCGCATCTGCCCGATGAAGATCGAACAGCGGGAACCCTCGCTGGAATCGCTGTTTATGGAGGCGGCAAGACAATGAGACAATTACCCTGTTTGCTTCAAAAAGAGTTTCTGGAGCTTGTCCGTACAAAGCGCGCGCTGGTGCTGCTGATCGTGTTCGGCGTCTTCGGCATGCAAAACCCCGCGCTGGCAAAGCTCACGCCGTGGATGATCTCGCTGATGGGCAGTTCCCTCGCGGAGCAGGGCATCACCTTCGGCGCTGTCTCGGTGACTTCGATCACCGCCTGGACGCAGTACTTCAAGAATCTTCTGATGGAATACATTCTGATTCTTGCGATGTTTTCCGGCGTCTTCGCGCAGGAATACCAAAGCGGCACGCTGATCAACCTGCTCACCAAGGGTGTTTCGCGCGGAAAGGTCGCACTCAGTAAGCTCATCACCGTGCTGCTGAGTTGGAGCGTTTGCTATTGGCTTGCGTTCGGGGTTTCGCTGGGTTACACCGCTTACTTCTGGGTAAACGCATTGCCCCGCGGCATCTGGCTCGCCGCCATCTGCGCCTATGTGCTTGGAATCTGGTTTCTCACGCTGGAGATGGCGTTTGCCTCCACGCTGCCAAACGGCATGTACGCGCTGTTGCTCACGGGCGGCGTGTTCGCCGCGTGCTACGCGCTTGGTATGCTGCCCGCCTTCGCGCGTCTCCTTCCGCCGCGCCTTGGCGAAGGACTCTCGCTCTTGACCGGCGACATGCAACCATCGGACTTTCTGCCCGCTCTCTGGATCGCCCTCGCGTTGAGCGCGGTGCAGTCCGCGCTGTGCGTGGCGGGGATTCAGAGGAAGCAGCTATAGAAACAAACTGTTTCACAACTGTATCGTAGTAGAATAAAGAGTCTGTTGAAATGAACAGACTCTTTTACTCTGTATGAGACACCCTCATTTTCGAATGTATTTGGAATTTCGGAATGCTCCGATTCGCTCAATCTTCCCTTCGCGAACCATCTCTCCCAACACCGCTTCAATCGTGGTTGGACTTACATCCGGTAAAATTCCGCTGATCTCTGCCTTTGAAATTGGCAACAAACTGTTTAGAACGGTTGCTTCCACTCTCCCTTTTTTTGAAACACGCCTGCTGTTTGCTACAGCGAAGCGGTTATCCAGCTCCTGATAACACAGATACAGTGTCACCATAAAATTTGTTATAAACGGCTCATAGTTGTTCTGATTTGCTTCCCAACCGTTTGAAGCTTGCCGGAGCGCTTCATAGTAATCGTTTTTGTATCGATTGATCTGTTCTTCAAACGAGATGTACTTCCCTGCATCAAATCCATTTTTATACAGTAGCAGGAGCGATAGCAGCCGGGACATTCTTCCATTTCCATCTTGAAACGGATGAATGCACAAAAAATCGAGAATCACGCAAGGAATGAGTAACAGTTGATTGATTTTTGAGTTTCCGCGCGCATCCAGATAGGCCAGCACAAGCTGTTCCATCGCTTGCGGTGTCTCCTGTGCGGGTGTCGGCTGAAAGCGTACCCTCCGATTTCCACTAGCGTCAACTTCCATAATCACGTTATCAGTGTCCTTGTATCGCCCTCCAATCGATAGTCCCGCAAGCGACAGCATCGTACGATGAATCAGCAATATGTCCGCTTCACGAAAGTCCAGATTTGCATAACCTTCATGAATCGAATTCAGCGCGTCTCTGTAACCCGCAATCTCGCGCTCATTATGATTCAGCGGTGCGCTGTTCCGGTTCACAATTGCCGCGATGCGTTCGTCGGTCGTAATAATCCCTTA
>CAYVAO010000160.1:0-5443 GCA_964448895.1 uncultured Christensenella sp. | reverse complement strand
TCTTTTTCTTTCGCTTTTTCCTTGCGTTTATCCGCGCGGGAACTGCCCTGATCCGCGGCTTCAAACACAACGCTCTGCACAAAAACATTGACCTCTACTACGCGTAGTCCCGTCATGTTCTCGATGGCGCTCTTGACCGCGTTTTGAATTGTTTCGCAAACTTCCTTAATCTTGTAACCGTAGCGAATGCTGACGGAGACATCTACGGCGGCTTCTTCCTGACCCACTTCGACCTTGATGCCCTTGGTTAAATTCTTCTTGCCGAGCATTTCGGTAATGCCCTCTACCATTCCGCCGCTAAGAGCGGAAACGCCATCTACATCGGCAACCGCGAGAGAAGCGATTGTTGCGACAACTTCATCCGCAAACAGAATACGACCGCCCTCCGCTTCGACTTTGGAAACCTCGGTTTTTGAAACTTCGGTGCCGGCCTTTTTTTCTTCAGACATATGCACACCTCCATTCTTGATTACCAAAAATTATATCGCATGCCGGATGGGATGTAAATATGCAAAGCACCCGCCTTGTTACCCACGCGTGAACGCTTTGCGGCTTATTGATGGCATTTGCGGATTGTTTGGACAAATCCGGCGTGAATATTCCATCTTTGCTCTAGCTCTGCCTGTAGAGAAGCGCGACGTTCTTCATCGCGCGCTTTGCCAGTATACGCATTTATTCATCGAAAGGCAACCCTTTTAAACTATAATATGCGACCAATCTGTTTGTTTTGCCGGATTCAAATTGCGTTTTTCTTTGTATTTCAGGCTATAGATTGTTCGATTGTATATTTGTATACAAATGCTTGTATTCTGCGTATAAAACCGCTACACTGAAGGCAGGAATTGAGAGCGACAGTTCCTCTTTTCTATCGTATGCGAGCGCCTATATAGCGCCGCGAAAGAGAGTTATCATGAACGGAATGTATGAGAATAAAGACTACGGCTCGTTATCGGAAAAAGTGTATCGCTTTTTACGGGACGGGATTGCCGAAGGCCGCTATCAAACGGGCGATTGCCTGATTGAGATGAAGATCGCGGAAGAGTTGGGCGTAAGCCGCACCCCCGTGCGCGAGGCGCTCAAGCAGCTGGAGCTGGAAGACCTTGTCTCCTCGCACCCCAATCGAGGCGTCGTCGTCAAAGGCCTCACCACGGAAGACCTGCAGGATGTTTCCACCATTCGTCACCTTCTCGAAGGCCAGGCGGCCTATTGGGCGGCGCAGCGCGTTACAGATGAGCAGCTCAAGGAATTGCGCGAAGTGGTGGAACTCATGGAGTTTTACACCGCGAAAAACGACGTGGCGCATCTCGTTGCGCTCGATACGCGCTTTCATGAGCTGATCTACGAAGCCAGCGGCAGCCGCACGATTCGTCATATCTTAGCTTCGCTGCACCACAATATTCGCAAAGCGCGCCAAAGCTCGCTGACCCTGCCGGATCGCGCGCCGAATTCGCTTGCCGAGCACCTGAGTATCTTTCAGGCGATCGAGCGAAAAGACGCGCTCGCGGCAAAAGAGCAGATGGAGGCGCATGTTGCCATCGCAGCGGGAAATCGGCTGAACGAATAACAGCCGCGCTCCCGCTTTTTTCTTTCTTCACTCTACGGACAGCGGGGGTATTGGATCATGCGCGTTTTTTGCACATCAGAGCGGCACGCAAACGGCGGCCCGGGCGAATTCATTCTTTCTCGCGCGGAAGATGCGCTGAACCACCTGCTTGACTCCCATCGGGGTAGTGTACAGGTGGTCTATCTGGATCCGCCTTTTGGAACAGGCGACGTGTTTCACAGCAAGATTGGTACGGGGCATACGAAGCTGTCGCTGCCGACCTATACGGACACGATGGAGGAATCCGCTTACCTCGATTGGATGCGTGGCATACTATCCGGCGCGCGGGAGTTGCTCTGCGAGAGCGGCTCGCTGTATCTGCACATCGACTATCGCATGAGTGCGAAGCTCCGGCTGATGCTGGACGAGATTTTCGGCGAACAGATTTTTATGAACGAAATCGTCTGGTGCTATAAATCCGGTGGCAGAGCGACGCGGTATTATCCGCGCAAGCACGACACAATTCTTTTTTATCGCAAAAGTGCAAAGGTGTATTTTGATATTTCCGCCGTCGGTCGTCCGCGCGGGCCGGAGAAGCGAAACCATATGCGCCGCTTTATCGATGAAGACGGGCGAATCTGCTTTACCATCCGTTCCGCGGGAAAAGTCTATACCTACTACGAGGACACGCCGGTATACCCGAGCGACGTTTGGGACGACATCGAGCATCTGCAGCAAAAGGACAGTGAGCGCGTCGGTTATGCCACACAGAAACCGGAGGCGCTGCTGAATCGCGTGATTCTCGCGTCTTCCCGCCCCGGCGATCTCGTCTGCGATCTGTTTTCCGGCAGCGGAACGACCGCCGCCGCCGCAAGCAAGCTCGGCAGACGGTTCCTCGCGGTGGATGCGTCGCCTATCTCGCTCTATACCCTCCGTGCGCGTCAACTCAAAGCGATGAGCACAAAGTCGTTTCTCGAAGGTGAAAACGAGTTAGTATTACGTTATCCTACGGATGAAACCCCTGCAAAACTTTCGGCTCATATCGTAATCCTGCGCGGCAAGAGAATGCTCCAGATCGAAGAAGCGTCATCCTCTCCCGCCTACCCGCTCGTCTATGCAGCCGCGGGAACCGTGCAAGACGATGTTTTTACGCCGATATCAAACGACTGCCGTCCGAAGCTGCCGCTGACACTGCCCGTCGGGGAGATCGCCCATCCTATCGTTCAAATCGTGGATGCGCTTGGACATATGGCGTTTTTTGAGATGGAATCATAACCAGGGAGCACGAATATCGCCCATTTTCGTTTGCAAAGAAAGAGAAATCAGGTCGAACAACTTTTTCAACGCTTACAAAGAAACTTCAATCGCAGATTCTCGAACAATCCTCCACCGAATGACCTTTCTGCCGTTTCAATTGCGAACAATTCTATCGAGAGTATAAACTTCTGAAAGAGTTTTACAACGCTTCATGATAAGTTCACGTTTCAACAAAATGAAATGTGGCAATCTTTTCTACTTTTTAGTATGATTTCAATGATGGATAATATGACACAGCAGACGGCGCCATCCGGCGCTACGACAACCCCGAACGGGGAGAACAAGAAGAGCAGTAAAAAACTGCGCCTCATCAGCACATTATTCATGCTGGTATTGATTGCGGTCACGCTCTATATCATCTTTCGTGAGACGTCTCTCAACGAGATCTGGTCGGCAATACAGACTTCCAATCCGATTTGGCTGCTTGGCGCACTGGGGGTTTCCCTCTTTGCCTCGGTCATGTTCGGCGTGGCACTACATATTGCTCTGCGCGCGCTCTACGGAAAGCCGATTTCACTGATGCGAAACATCGGGTTTGGCTACATCGGACAATATTATACCAACGTAACCCCCGCCGGTATCGCGGGACAGCCGATGCAGCTTTATTACATGCTTGCCTATGGCGTGGATGTGTCGTATGCGTCGCTTTCGCTGCTTTTGGTCAACGCGGCGCATCAGCTCGTCGTGCTGCTGATTCCAACCGTGTTGTTTCCGTTTCGCGCGTCGTTGATTCTTGATAATCTTGGCGGGTTTCTGTGGTTCTTCATTCTTGGCTCTTTGATCAACATCGGTTTGATTTTGTTTCTGTTGTTTGCGATGTTCAGCAAAACATTCGCGGGCAGAATGGTGCACAAGGGGCTTGCATTGTTAACGAAAATGCATATCGTGAAGCATCCTGAAAGAATCGAGAAACGCGTGCAGGATCAAATCACGCTGTATCAAAAGGGCGCGGAAGTCTTCAAGCGCCATAAATGGCTGTTGTTCGCCGAGCTGGGTTCCTATATCCTTCTGCTTGGTTCCCAATTTGTGATTCCCTACTTCATCTACCGCGCGTTTAATCTATCCGCGTTTGGAATGATCGATTTTATCGCACTGCAATCCGTGCTGTATCTCGCGGTTTGCTTCCTGCCGATTCCCGGCTCGGCCGGCGCGAGCGAGAGCGGATTCGTGAAGCTCTTCGGCGTGTTGTTCAAGGGCGCGCTGATCGTTCCCGCAATGCTATTAAGCCGTGTCGCGAGCTTCTACTTCATCCTGCTCTTCAGCGGCGCGATCTCACTCGCCATGCAGTTGGTGTTGTCGTATCGGAAGAAGCATCAGCCAAAGCTGATTGAGCCCGAAGCGATTGAATAACTTCAATTTACCCAATCTTCCTCAATATTCAAACAGCCTCCTGAGATTGAATTCAGGAGGCTGTTTACATTCTGTCTTATATCCGCGTGAAAACGGTCTTAAAACCGTTTCTTCTTTGTTTGCCGTGTCTCGCCGCTTTCGCCAAGCGTTGCGGCAAACTGCTCCAAGAGTTTCTTCTGCTCGTCGGTCAGATGCTTTGGTACCTCAACGTTCACGGTCACGAGCAAATCGCCCTTTCCGCTGGCGTTCAGCCGCTGGATTCCCTGCTCGCGCAGGCGATAGGTAGACCCCGTCTGCGTTCCTGCGGGAATTTGGTACTTCACGCTTTCCTTCAGCGTTGGCACAGTCAAACTACCGCCAAGCGCCGCCATGGTGTAGGAAATCGGCATCTGTAGATACAGGTCGAATCCCTTTCTCGTAAACTGCTTGTGCGGGCGGACGCTGATGGTCACATACAGGTCGCCGTTCGGCCCGCCTTTGTGCCCCGCGCTGCCCATGCCGCGCAGGCAAAGGCTCTGTCCGTTGTCGATGCCCGCCGGAATTATGACCGTTTTTTTCAGGTTCTTGCGAACGCGTCCCGTTCCGCGGCAATCCGCGCAGGGATCGGAAATCACTTTGCCGGTGCCTTTACAGGCCGTGCAAGGCCGCGTAGACGTAAAGGAACCCAGAATCGTGCTCTGCTGCGTGCGCACCTGTCCCGTGCCACCGCAGGTTTTGCAGGTAACCGGTTCGGTGCCGGGTTTTGCGCCGGAACCATGACATGTTTCGCAGGTTTCCTCGCGCGGAATCGTGATCTCTTTTTCGACCCCGAACGCCGCTTCCTCAAACGAAATCGTCAGGTTATAGCGAAGATCGTCGCCCGGAATCGGGCCGTTGCGCGTCTGTCCGCCGCCAAAGCCGCCGAACCCGCCGCCAAACATCTGGCCCAGTATATCGCCAAAGTCGCCAAAGCCGCCGAATCCGCCGCCTGCGAACGGATCCTGTCCGCCCATGCTGGGATCGAACGCCGCGTGACCAAACTGGTCGTACTTTGCGCGCTTATCCGCGTCGGATAGTATCTCCGCAGCTTCATTGAGTTCCTTAAACTGCGCTTCCTTGGCTTTGTCGCCAGGATGCAAATCGGGGTGGCACTCCTTCGCTTTTTTACGGAACGCGCTTTTGATTTCGCTCTCCGTTGCGGTCTTACTCACACCCAGTATTTCGTAATAATCGCGTTTTTCTGCCAACGCCCGT
>CAYVAO010000159.1:0-5481 GCA_964448895.1 uncultured Christensenella sp. | reverse complement strand
TTGAAAAGCCGATGCGTTACGCGATAGAGAAAGTGCGTCGTCTGACGTATTCAGTTGTTAGGCTTTCGCCACCCTGACCTTGCTCAGCATTTAGAATTTTTCCCCTTTCCGATTTCGCATGGCAGACTTGCGCCCGTTT
The DNA here is from genome assembly GCA_964448895.1 of uncultured Christensenella sp. Taxonomy (GTDB): domain Bacteria; phylum Bacillota; class Clostridia; order Christensenellales; family CAG-138; genus UBA7703. The sequence goes on along the minus strand of CAYVAO010000159.1, from coordinate 5,342 downwards.
GCGAATCATTACGGGCAGAGTATAGCATGCAATTTTCTTTTTATGCAAGAGAAATTTCAAAAATAAATGATATATTATTTTGGTTTGTGCCGATCATGCTTGTATATACCCTAATAAATAAAGCAAACAAAAAACCGGCCTTTCAGCCGGCTTGATTCGATGGAGACGTTACTGCGCGAGCACGCTTGCGCCATAGATGGCGAACACGCAGAGGACAACGCTGAGGATCATATAGAGCAGCGCAACCAGCGGTTTTCCGCCGGAGAGCAAGCCGTGTGCTTCCAGCGCAAAGGTGGAGAAGGTCGTAAATCCGCCGCAAACGCCCACTTTTAGAAACAACAGTGTTCGTGCATCCAGCCCGCTGGAGCGTCCGGCTGCCGTCATGATGAGGCCAAGCAGAAACGCGCCGAGCACATTGATACCGAGGGTAACGAGCGGAAAGCCGCTTTCGTGTTCCAACGGAACAAGGCTGACGAGATAGCGCAGCACCGAACCGACAAAGCCGCCGAGGCCGACAAACAGGCAATTTAAGATCATAGACAATGTTGTATTCTCCGGGAGTCGAAATCATTGCGTGTAAACGTACACACACAATGCAAAGAGCATAGCACAATTTGCCAAATCCGGCAAAAACAATTTCACAGATGCTGTTTTACCTGCAAAAAACAACAAATCATATGGGGCATACAATTCAACTGAAATATGAAACACCATACATGGTATATTTTGCAATTTTGCGTAAGGTTGGAAAAAATAGACAAACTTAGCATGCAGAATATACCACGCAAGGTATTATTGATGGCATGCTTCGTGATCCAATCGTTTTTGACGTATCAGACAAAATAAAAGCAGCCCGCAAAAGCGGGCTGCCTGACGAAGTTGCTTTTACAAAAGGACTTCCACCTTCACAGGGGAAACACCCGTCAGTTCGCGGCTGCGCGTGTCCGGCTGGCTCGTGCCAACATAGAGAGAATAACGGCCGCCGGGGAACACGCGGTTACCCGCGTCGTCCACCACCGTCAACGAGGCGGGTGTGATGGAAAGCGAAATCTCCTTTGTTTCGCCTGCGTTGAGGTGGACGCGCGCAAATCCGCAAAGAATCGGGTTCGGCGTTGCAAGAGGCGAATCCTCGGCTTTTACGTAGAGCTGTATGACGTCCTCGCTTGCCAGCGCGCCAAGGTTTTGCACCTGTGCGTGGACGACCAGACCGCCATCCGGCGCTTTCTCCGCGCTCGCGGCGAGCACGCGAATATCCGCATAGGTCAACCCGTAGCCGAATGGATAAAGCGGCACGCGTTCCAGATAGCGGTAGGTGCGCCCCTTCATCGAGTAATCCGTAAACTCCGGCAGATGCGCGAGGTCCTCGTCGTGGTAGAACGTGACGGGCAGTTTGCCGGAAGGGGAGCGCTTGCCAAACAGCAGGTCGGCGACTGCTTTTCCACCGCGCGCACCGGGATACCAGGCGCAGAATACGGCGTTAGCGCGTTTCTCAGCCGCAGTGAGGTCGATGGAGCTTCCGGCGAGTAGAACGACTACGGTGGGCTTTCCGAGCGCGAGAACGCGCTCCATGAGCTCGCGTTGCACATCCGGCAACAGCAGATCCGGCTTGTCGCCGGCTTCCATGCTGTTTCCGTCGTCCGGCGCTTCGCCTTCCAGCGTCTCGTCGAGGCCCAGCACGAGCAGCACCGTGTCGCTGTGTTCGGCTACGGTGAGCGCCTCCGCGATGCGGTCGTTCTCAAAGGCAAGCACTTCGGTTTTGCGCCGGTAAAGGTCGCATCCGGGCGCGTAGAGCACGCGTACATCGTCTCCGCACTCGTCCTGAACGCCTTCCAGAATCGTAATGTAGCGAGAAGAGGTGCCGTGATAGTTGCCCGTGAGCGCGACACGGCTGTCTGCATTCGGGCCGATCACGCCGAGGGTTTTCAGTTTGTCTTTTTTTAGCGGCAGGATGCCGTCGTTTTTCAGCAGTACGCAGCTCTTGAGCGCGGTTTCCTGCGCGAGCGCGAGGTGCTCCGCGCACTCGACAGTCTCATACGGAATCTTATCGTACTCACTGCCTTCACCCATGATGCCGAGCAGATATCGCGTGGTAAACGCGCGCTCCGCCGCGAGGGTGACCTGATCTTCCGTGATCAACCCCTGATCAAACGCAGACTTGAGCTGTAAAAAGACCGAACCGCAGTTGATGTCGCAGCCGCACTGCATGGCGAGCGCCGCGCTTTCCTCCGGGCTGCCGGTCACGCCGTGCCCCGTGTGGAAATCGATCAGCGCCCAGCAGTCGGATACCACGAATCCCGCAAAGCCCCACTTGCTGCGGAGGATATCGACCAGCAGCGTCTTGCTGCCGCAGCAAGGCTCGCCGTTGACGCGATTGTATGCGCCCATCACGCTCTCCACATCTGCATCTTTCACAAGCGCCTCAAACGCAGGCAGATAGGTCTCCCACATATCCTTTTGCGTGGCAATGGCGTTGAAATGGTGGCGGATCGCTTCCGGTCCGCTATGGACGGCATAGTGTTTGGCGCAGGCGCTTGCGGTCATGACCTCGCCTTCGCCCTGCATACCGACGACAAACGCTTTGCCGAGTTCCGCGGTGAGGTAGGGGTCTTCACCGAGGGTTTCGTGTCCTCTGCCCCAACGCGGATCGCGAAAGATGTTGATGTTCGGGGAGAAGAACGTAAGCCCTTTATAGATATCCCGATCATCGTGTTTGGTAAACTCGTTGTATTTTGCGCGGCCTTCCAGCGCGGTAGCCTCGCTGACGGATTTTAGCGTGTTGCGGTCAAACATGGCGGCTAGCGCGATCGCCTGTGGAAAGCTCGTGGCTACGCCCGCGCGCGCGACGCCGTGCAATCCTTCGTTCCACCAATTATACGCGGGTACGCCCAGTCGTTCGATCGCGGGTGCGCCATAGACCAGCTGAGACATCTTTTCTTCCAGCGTCATCTTTGAAACGAGTATGCGCGCTTTCTCACGCGCTTTTTCACGGGCTCTTTCTTTTAAAAACATGGATTACCTCCTGATAAAAATTAGTAAAAAATTAAGTAACCGTATGTTAAGTACAATTATGGCAATTAACAGCGAAATCGATTGCGTTCGATGTTTCGTCTGCATCACTTAATTTACTGCCAAACCCGCTGGAAAAGCGCAGGGTTGCGTTCGCTTCCGCCGGGGTAAGACCCATTGCGGTGAGCACATGCGAAGGTTCCCGCTCTCCTCCGGCACAAGCCGAACGCATGGAGACATAGATTCCCGCTGCGGAGAGCTGATAGAGCAGCCTTTCAGCGGAGACACCCGGAAAGGTGACGTTTAGGATGTGCGGCAGGCGCAAAACGCCGCCTCCGTTCACGCGGCAGCCGGGGAAACGACTGGTCAGCAACGCTTGCAGACGGTTTATCACATCACTGGAAGCGGGGAGTGTTGATAAACGCAGCGCCTTGGCAAAACCGGCGATGGCTGGCAGGTTTTCCGTACCGGGACGTAGTGATCGCTCCTGCGAGCCCCCGAAAAACAGCGGAGATAGGGCGATTTCATTGCGCACGAATAAAAACCCGGCCCCTCTCGGCCCGCCGATCTTATGCGCGGCTGTGCTCATCAAATCGATTTTGAGCGCGCGTACGTCGAGCGGAATATGACCGTATGCCGCGACCGCATCACAGTGTAGCGGGATATGGCGCGCGCGTGTGATTGCGCCGATCTCCGCGATGGGCTGCAATACGCCCGTTTCATGATTCGCGATCTGCAGACTGATCAGCGCGGTATCCGGCCGGATCATGCGCAAAAGTTCTTCGGGAGAATAACATCCGTTTTGATCACAGGGAAGCATGCTTAGAGAATACCCCTCACGTTCCAGCGCGCGCGCGGCGGAAAGAATGCTCTGGTGCTCCGTGCAGCCGACAATCAAGTGTCTCTTTTTCGAATTCGCGCGTAAAACTCCAAAAAGAGCGAGATTGTTACTCTCCGTTCCACCGGAAGTGAAAACGATTTCGTCCGTTTCGCAGTTGATAGAGCCTGCCAATTCGGCTCTACTGGAATGCAGCATCTTGCGCGCGGAATAGCCAATTGTATATAATGAGGAAGGATTTGCGTAAAAATCACGCGAAATGGTGTTCATTTCATCCAAAACCGCTGGATAGACGGGCGAGGTTGCAGCGTAGTCAAAATAGATCATTCGCCCTTGTTTCGCTCCTTTTTGGCTCTATAGTGTTATTTTGCCCCATTGGTGCTTTGAAGTCAATATCAACACTGCGAAATTAAGCTTAACCAAATTAATTTCAAAATCAATCTTGACTTAAACTTAAGCACAACCTATAATGATTGTGTCACATCCTTGTACACTTCGTGACGAAATAAAATTCAAAAAAAATGAATCGAATAACTCCCGCTGTGTACATTGTGGCGCAATTTTAAAGGAGGAGTATCAGGAAGCAATGAAAAAGACAATCGCGATTATTCTGTCTCTCGTGCTGATGCTGGCCACGTTCGCTGGCTGCGCACCCGCGACCCCTGCTGCGGAAACCGCAACGGAAGCACCTGCCACCGAGGCAGCCACCGAAGCCCCCGCCGCTACCGAAGCACCGGCAGCGGATGGTGACAAGGTCATCAACATCTACACGTTTACGGACGAAGTTCCGAAAATGCTGGACAAGTACATTGCCACGCATCCGGATTTCGGCTACACCATCAATGCGACCATCATCGCCACCACCGATGGTCTCTACCAGCCCGCTCTGGACCAGGCTCTGGCCGCTGGCGGTAAGGATGCCCCGGATATGTACTGCGCCGAATCCGCATTCGTGCTCAAGTACACGCAGGGCGACATGAGCAGCTATGCTGCGAAGTATGCCGATATGGGTATCGATGTTGCAGCTGAAACGAAAGCCGCCGACATCGCACAGTACACCATCGACATCGGCACCCGTCCGAGCGACAGCGCTCTCGTCGGCCTTGGCTATCAGGCAACCGGCAGTGCGTTTATCTATCGCCGCTCGCTGGCGATCGACACTTGGGGAACCGATGATCCCGCCGTCATCGCCGACAAGATCGGACCGGGTTGGGATAAGTTCTTTGCAGCCGCCGCCGAATTGAAGGCGAAGGGCTACGGCATCGTCTCCGGCGATGGCGACATCTGGCACGCAGTGGAAAACAGCTCGCCGACCGGCTGGATCGTCGATGGCAAGCTGAACATTGACCCCGCTCGTGAAGCGTTCCTCGACCTCTCCATGAAGCTCAAAGAGGGCGGCTACTACAATGACACCCGTGACTGGACCGATGCGTGGTACGCTGACATGGCCGGCACAGGCGCACAGCCCATCTTCGGATTCTTCGGACCCGCTTGGCTG
>CAYVAO010000158.1:0-5487 GCA_964448895.1 uncultured Christensenella sp. | reverse complement strand
GGTCTACGCAAATGTTCCCGCGGATTGGGCGGACCCCTGCGTGTGGACCTGGGATGCGGACGGCAAAGGCGCGTTTGACGCCTGGCCCGGCGGCAAGATGACCGCGGACGCGAATAACGCGGGTTGGTACTATATCTTTATTCCGAAAACGATGGCAAACGTGATCATCAACGCCAACGAGGGTACGATTCAAACCGGAGACGGCGCGATTGAAGCAAAGAACATGTGGCTCACCGTAACGCCCGCAACGGTTGAGGGCGAAAACGCGACGTTCGCCATCAGTTACGATCAGCAGACGACGGGCGATCTGCCGGTGTACGTTTCAACCGTGAAGCTCTACGCACAGGTACCGGAAGACTGGGCCGCACCCTGCGCCTGGGCCTGGACGAACGATGGTGTAAACGCGTTTGAAGCCTGGCCGGGACAGGCGATGGAACTCCAGACCGACGGATGGTATGCCATCGACATCCCCGCGAATATGGAAAACGTAATCATCAACGCCAACGAAGGCGCGATTCAGACCGCAGGCAGCGCAATCGAGGCGGGCAAAGCCGTTTGGGTCACGGTTGCCAGCGCGGAAGAAGCGACGGTTGCCTACGAAAAACCCGCCGAACCGACATTCGCCGTGCATGCCAAGGTGGACGCAAGCTGGACGATGCCCGGCATCTGGTCCTGGTCGGATCCCGACGGAACCAATGTGTTTACAAACTGGCCGGGCGCCGATATGATGGACGAAGGAGACGGATGGTACGGCTACGGTCTGCCGATGTGGGTCAACCGCCTGATCATCAACGCCAACGCCGGCGCAATCCAGACGACGGATATCACGATTGAAGCCAAGGAACTCTGGGTGGTCGTGGATGCGGAAGGTAACTATACGCTCAGCTACGAAAAACCGACCGCCGAGGCAACCGCTGCTCCCGTGAAAGCCGTTGAAGAAGCTCCGGTGGTTGAACCTGCGCAGGCAAACCTCACGTGGCTCTGGATCGCCATCGCGGCGGTCGTAGTCGCCGGAGGAACGGCTGGCGGAATCGCGATTGCGAAAAAGAAGAAAAAGAGCGCGTAACCGAGAAAACGACTTGCTGTGATACGAGCGGGCAGCCATCTGCCCGCTCAACTTCAGTGAAATGAGGTACTTTTTCATGCGAAACAGAATTTCAAAACGGGCGATTGCGTTGCTTCTTGCGGTTTGTTTAATCGGGGGAATCGTTCCGCTTTCCGGTTGCGCAAAGAAGACTGTGGATACGAACCACATCGTCATCTGGCACGACAAAGAGGACGCGGTTGTCGAGGTGCTGCAAGCCGCGTTTGCCGAGGCGCTGCCGGATGTAACGGTGGAACTCGTGCGAAAAGACGGCTTGACGGAAGCGCTGAAACTCGTTGGCAACGATCCCAGCGCCGCGCCGGATCTGTATCTGTTTGCGCACGACAAGATCGGCGTTTACGCAGAGCTTGGGATTCTTGCGCCGATCACAGACTTTGTGGACGAGGCGACGCTTCGTAACTACTTGCCGGTCACGATTGAATCCGCAACCTACAAAGGAACGCTCTACCAGCTTCCGCTCTATTTTGAAACGTTGCTGTTCCTCTATAACAAAGGCTTGATGAGCGAAAGCGAAGTGCCAAAGACGACGGAAGCGCTCTATTCCTATATGGAAGCGAATACCTCCGGCGGACATTACGGATTTGTCGAACAGCACAGCACCGCCTACTACAGCATTCCCTGGATCAACGGGTTCGGCGGAAAACTGATCACCGAAGACGGCGTGCCGCTCCTCAACTCCCAAGAGGTGCGCGCAGCGCTGAAATATCATCAAAAGTTTTTGAAGTTTATGCCCGGAGAAAGCGAATATTCCACGGTGAACACGCTGTTTCTCGAAGGCATGGCGGATTCGACCATCGGCGGTCCGTGGCTTGTGCCTTCCGCGAGGGAAGCGGGAATTGATCTGGGGTTTTCCACCATGCCGGTCGTGGATGAAACCGGCCTTCCGCTCGCGCCGTATACCGGCGTGCAGGGTGTGCATGTGCTGAAGGTTGCCGCCGAGCAAAAGCACGATACCATCGCGCGCGTGCTCGCCGTGCTGACCGATCCGCAGGTGGGAATCGATCTTGCAAACGCCAGCGGTTGCGCGCCGGCAAACACGCTGAGTTATGACGACCCGAGCGTGAGCGAAGACCCGATGGTGACCACTATGCGCGCGATTGCGGAGACCGCGGAACCCATGCCGAATATTCCGCAGATGGACGTGATGTGGACGGTGCTGGGCAATCTGCTGGTTGCGGTCAACCTCTCCGGCGGAGTGGTAGAGACCGAAACGACGAAGTATCAGACCAAGGCGGAGCAGTTGATTGAGGCGATGAAGTAAACGCCGTGAGAAACCGGAAGAATGATTCGGGAGGACGTGGAACGATGGACAAGCGAAACGAAAACAAGCGCGCCTATGCGTACAGCGCGCTGTCGCTGACGCTGATTCTCGTGGTCGTCGTGTTTCCCATCCTGTACACGGCGTATATCTCGCTGACGAACATGAACCTCTACCACTGGTTCAACTTTGATTTTGTCGGACTGGAAAACTATAAAGAAGCGCTGTTTGTGTTCGACTCCGGCTTTCTGGCCGCGCTGCTTCGAACCATTTTATGGACGGTGCTGAACATGGCGCTTCAGCTTGTCATCGCGTTTGGGTTGGCTTCGCTGCTCAACTCGCCAAACCTGAAGGGCAAGGGCTTTTACAAGACGATATTGATGTTCCCGTGGGCGATGCCGGGGTATGTGTCCATCCTTCTTTGGAAGACGGGCATGTTTAACTCCACATTCGGCTTGCTCAATCAGTGGATGCAGAAGCTGGGGCTTGATATGGTGCGCTGGTTGGCGAACGACGTAAGCGCATTTTTATGCTGCACGGTGGTCAACCTCTGGCTCGCGCTGCCGTTTATGATCATGATTATCGACGGCGCGCTGCAGAGCGTGGATCGCAGCCTTTATGAAACCGCGCTGCTCAACGGTGCCACGCGTCTGCAAAAGACGGCTTATATCACGGTTCCCTTGATCAAGCCCGTGATCGGGCCTGCGGTGATCATCACGATCTTCACGACGTTTAAGCAGTTTGACGTGGTCTATCTGCTCACGCAGCAGGCGGGCTCGCCAAGCGGCGCAAACATCCACACCATATTGACCTATGCCTACGAAAACGCGTTTATCACCAGCAATTACGGCTATAGTTCCGCCGTTTCCATCATCATCTTCCTGCTGATGATCGGTTTTACGGTGTTGACCAATCAAGAGATGCGGAGGAAACGCGTATGAGCCTGTCGCCGCGCCAAAAACGAAGAGCCGTGACCGGCGTCAAGGTCGTGTCGCTGCAGGTGTTCTTTCTTGCGCTCTGCTTTGTAACGCTGATTCCGATTCTTTACGCGCTGTCTGTTTCGCTAAACGCAAACAACAGCCTGCTTACCACCGATTTTTCCTTTTTGCCGAAGGACTTTACGCTGGCAAACTACAAGGCGGTCTTTACGGAGAAGCCGGTGCTGCTTTGGTTTAAAAACAGCGTATTCATCGCAATCTGCACGGTGACCATCGCGCTGAGCGTCTCCATTCCCGCGGCATACGCCTTTTCGCGGATGCGCTTTCGCGGCAGAAAGACGCTGCTGCATCTACTGATTTTGCTCAACGCATTCCCTTCGCTGCTATCGATGTTCGCCATCTACAAGCTTATGAACCCGCTTGGCTTAATCGACACCCGGCTGGGGCTGATCATCGTCTACACAGGTACGATGGCGGTATTCGGACTCTGGAACATGAAGGGATACTTCGACACGATTCCGTATGATATCGAGGAAGCGGCGCGGATCGACGGCGCGAGCGAACTGCAGATCATCCGTCGCATCGTAATTCCGCTGGCGAAGCCTTCCATCATCGTGACCGCCGTCATGGTGCTCATCTATGTTTGGAACGAGTATATCTACGCGGTCACGTTCATGACGGGCTCGGAGCATTTTACGCTCGCAACCGGACTGTATTCGCTGCAAGCGGGAGAGATGTCCGGCAGTTGGCCGGTGTTTGCCGCGGCGTCGCTGGTGATTTCGCTGCCGGTGCTGATCATCTTCCTGTATGTGCAGCGGCATATGGTCTCCGGTCTGACTGCGGGCGGTGTGAAGGGCTGATTGGCGCAATTGTAAGCAAACGCGCAACCAAAATCACGATTAGAAAAGGGTACTATGATCAAACGAGACGCAATTTTGCATCAACCGATGTCCAATTTTTCCCACGCGATCGATGAAAAGCGCCTGGTGTTTCGCCTGCGCGCAGCGCGCGGGAATCTCTCTTGCTGTCGCTTGTTTTACGGGGACACGGCCTGCCGCGTAAACCCCGTCGTTTTCTCCTCCGTCGAGATGGAGCGGGTTGCATCGACGGACTTGTTCGACTGGTTCGAGGTCACGCTGACGAGTCCGTATCGCCGGGTTTGCTACTATTTTGAGCTGACTTCCGGCGAGGAAACCCTGCTCTATTACGGTGATTTGTTTTACAACTATGTCGCAAGCGAGCGCTCGGAATATTACAAACTGCCGTATAACCGCAGAGAGGACATCGCGGATGTTCCGGACTGGCTGAAACACGCGGTGATCTACAATATCTTTCCGGATAGCTTCGCCAGCGGGAAGCGGGAGATTTCCAACATCCCTTGTGAAAAGTTGCTTGCGGGTAACCCCGTGCGCGGAAAACGCGGCGGAACGATCAACGGCATTCGCGACAATCTCGACTATATTGCCGGTCTTGGTTTTACCTGCATCTATCTCAACCCGATCTTTGCCGCGGGGGAATATCATAAATACGACCTGCTGGATTACTAACAAATCGACCCGTGCTTCGGCACCAACCACGACTATCGCGCGCTCGTGAACCAATCCCACGCGCGCGGAATGAAGATTCTCATCGACGGCGTGTTCAACCACTGCGGATGGAACTTTTTCGCGTTTCAGGACGTGGTGGAAAAAGGCCAAGCTTCCAAGTATGCCGATTGGTTTTACGAGCTGAAGTTTCCCGTCGTCCGACCCGAAACGGGAGACGAAATACCCAATTACGAATGTTTTGCGTATGAGCGGCTGATGCCGAAGCTCAACACTGGAAATCCTGAGGTGCGGGACTATTTTCGGAATGTCGGCGTCCACTGGATTGAGGAATACGATATCGACGGTTGGCGGCTGGATGTTGCGGACGAGGTGGACCACCGGTTTTGGATGGACTTCTGCCGCGCGGTCAAGGCGGCAAAACCGGACGCCGCCATCATCGGCGAGGTTTGGCAGAGTGCGCCGTTCTGGCTCGACGGGCGGATGTTTGACTCCACGATGAATTACGACATGATGAAGCATTGCAAGCGCTTTTTTGCGCGCGGGGATATCAGCGCCGCGGCGTTTGACGCGCGCCTGAGCGATAAGCGCATGCGCTATCGCAAAAACTTGCTGTAGGGACAACTCAAATTGATCGATAGC
>CAYVAO010000157.1:2350-5522 GCA_964448895.1 uncultured Christensenella sp. | reverse complement strand
AAAGAACGTCTGCGGGACAAGCTCCGCCGCCTGTTTCTCTCGCAACCATCCATCGTGCGCGGAATCGTACTGTTGCCATTCTGGGCGGCCGGAAAAGTGTTGATCGCGTTCTTATCGCTGCTCTTCACCGTGCTAAGTCCGGTTTTTCAAGTCATACTCGGCGTTTTGCTCAATGCCCTGCTGCTCTTTGGCTTGTTTATTCTGGTGCTCAAGCTACTCTTTCCAAACCTGAAACTAAAAGATTTTCTCACAAAGCGGAATGTTATTCTCTTGATCGCAGGTTCCCTTTTGCTAACGCTTACCGATACCATATTGAAGATGTTCTGGGAAGACTACCGCCCGATCAGCATCGCGATCAAAATCGTCGCCGCTTTAATCGTGCTCTCTCTGCTCTGCTGGCGAATTTTTGGAAGACGACACAGAACAGAAGCGCTCGTATAACACAAAACGGAGGCTCTCACGCCTCCGTTTCTTACACCTTTTTCCCTATCTCTTTGGAATGCTGTCGAGCAGCGCGTCGACCGCTTCCGACGGCGTCGCCCAAGAAGTGCAAAAACGCACCGCGTCGCATTCCTCATCCACCGTCTGCCAAAATGCATATCCGAATTCGTTTGCGAGGCTTTTAAGCAATTCGCGCGGCAGGATCGGAAACACCTGATTCGTCGGCGAATCGACCAGCAGCTTGTAACCCTTCGTTTGCATGCCGGTTGCAATCCGCTGCGCCTCTTTTACCGCGTGCCGCCCGATCTCGTCGTAGAGACCATCCGTAAACAGTGTCTCAAACTGAATCCCCAGCAAGCGACCTTTGGCGAGCATGCCGCCGCGCTGCTTGATATGATAACGAAAGTCCTTCTTCAACGCAGGGTCGTTGATCACCAGTGCCTCGCCAAACAGTGCGCCCATCTTGGTGCCGCCGATCGAAAACGCGCTTGTATATTTCGCAAGTTCCGGCAAAAACACATCCGCGCCCTCCGCCGCAAAGGCGTTACCGAGGCGAGCGCCGTCCACATACAGCGGCATGCCATACAATAGGCAAACGCGGGAGATCGCCCGCAATTCGTCCTTCGAGTACACCGTTCCGACCTCGGTCGGCTGCGAAAGATAGACCATGCCGGGCTGCACCATGTGCTCCGCCGTCGCGTCCGCATAATGCGCGGCAACGTGATGCGCGATTTGCTCCGCCGTAATCTTTCCGTTGTCGGTCGGCAGCGGCAGCACTTTGTGCCCCGTTGCCTCGATCGCGCCAGTCTCATGCACATTGATGTGCCCGCTATTGGCGCAAACAACGCCTTGATACGGTTTGATGCTCGCGGCGATCATCGTAAGATTGGTCTGCGTGCCGCCGACGAGAAAATGCACGTCGCTCTGCGCGCCGCCGAGCTTTGCTTTGATCAGCTCCCGCGCATGCTCGCATCGTGCGTCCAACCCATAGGAATCGTCTTGCTCGCGGTTTGCAAGACCAATCGCCTCTAAAATGCGCTCGTGCGCACACTCGTTATAGTCGTTCATGAAATTATAGCGCATGGTTTATTTCCTCCGCGCGGCAGGAAGCCGCAGTTCACGCACGAGTATAGCATATTTCGCACCGCTATGGCGCATGAAATTTGCTCGTACGCTGGGCTTTCTATCGCTCTTGTTTCGCTTTGTTCACAGGCGGGTTGCGATCACGTCACGCATTGTGTTGATTTACGTTTGCATCCGCAGCATCATTTCCCTATAATCAAGGCATGAAACAAAGATTGACCAAAAATGCAACGCGCAGTTTCTCTCGCGTCCTACTATTATTTCTCTGTCTCGCTCTGCTTGCGGGGTGTACTGCCGCGCCATCGAGTCCGTCCACAGACGCGCTTGTGGATGGCGACGCATCCGCATCGCAGGACGCCACAACACCCGTAGAGACCGTTTCGCCGGATCGCATGCTCACTCTCTCGGCAGAACCGATTGATCAACTTTCGACAGAAAACACTTTTGAAATTCTGTATGTCAACGTTGGTAAGGCGGACGCGACGATTCTTCGCTTTGGCGAAACTTCGGTCCTGATCGACACCGGCTCCGCAGAGTCCGCCCCGCAGCTCATCGCAGGGCTCAACACGCTGGGCATCACGAAGATCAGCGCGGTTTTCATCACGCACAGCCACAGCGACCATCTTGGCGGGCTTACCGCGCTCAGCGCAAACTACGATATTCCGATGGTCTACTCTCCGTTTTACTCGGAGCCGGACAAGAACGGCACAAGCAAGATCGTGAAACGCGCGGAGAAGCTGAATTTGCAGCATCAAGAGTTGGTGGCGGGCGATGTTGTACCGATCACGGACGACGTGCGTTTCACCGTGCTTGGCCCGCTCTCGTTGAACGAGGGTGACGACAACGACAACTCGCTCGTGTTGCGGTTTCCCTATGGCGGCAAGACGTTTCTGTTCGTCGGCGACATGCAGTTTGCCGAAGAGCAGGAGATCATCTCTTCCGGCGCAAATCTGAAAAGCGACGTGCTCAAAGTTGGCAACCACGGCAACCCGGATGCGACGGGTGACGATTTTGGCGCGCTCGTTTCGCCAAACACCGCCGTAATTTCAACGAATACCTTAGTGGACGCGGATAGCGCAAACCCGCGTGTTTACACCGCGTTACCGAACGCGCAGATCGTCGTCACGCAGGATTTCCCGATCGGCGTACTGCTGACTCTGGATGATTCCGGCGCGATCAGCCTCCATAATCCGGCAAGGCAACCCTCCAACGTTTCCGTTTCGGTCGAGCATTTCGATGTGGAGACACAGACGATTACGCGCACCAACAACGGCGCGGAGGCCGTCGACCTTTCGGGTATGATCCTCCTCTCCGTTCGTTCGGATACATCGCTCCGCTTCCCCGACGGAACGTCGCTTGCCGCAGGAGATCAACTCATTATTGGCGCGGGTGGGAACTTCGTATTTTCAGCTGAAGATAAGCCGCTGAGCAAGAAGAAGGATAACACGGTTATACTCTATGACCGGCTTGGTTCACTCGTCAGTAAATTAGAGCAATAGAAACGCGATGCATGCAAAAGCGGCGTGTGCTTGATCACACGCCGCTTGTTTGTTGCGATGGATTATTCTTTCATCGAGTTCTCATTCGGTTCGGTTTCGGTCGCTGGTTTTCTCGCGCCGCTCTTCCGTTTGCCGCCGTTGAATCCCGC
>CAYVAO010000157.1:0-2340 GCA_964448895.1 uncultured Christensenella sp. | reverse complement strand
CATCGCCTTAGTTGGACACATCTTCACGCAGCCTCCCCTGCGGATGCTCTCGCTATCGTCCGGGGTTTTAGAAGGATCAACCCCCATCTTGCAAGCGCGTTTGCATTCACCGCAATGGGTGCAGGCGCTCTCGCTGAACTTGAGGCGGTAGAAAGAAGCCTTGTTAAAGAGCGAGTAGGCAGCCCCAAGCGGGCAAAGATACTTGCAAAACGGGCGATACAGAAACACCGACAGTCCGAGGATCAGGATCAAAATCGACATCTTCCAGCTGAAGATGAAGCCCACGACCGCGCGGAGTGTCGGATTCGCCAAGAGCAGCGGTATTCCCGCAAAGAGCGTCCCGCTGGGGCAAACCCATTTGCAAAACCACGGTGTGCCGACGCCGGCCGCGTTTTTGACCAGCGCGGGCAGGAGAACGACCAGCACCGCAAGAACGACATACTTGAGATAGCGAAGCAACCGGTCATGCTTGAAGGTACCAATCTTCTTAGACGGAATCTTGTATAAAAGATCCTGCACCCAGCCGAACGGGCAGAGAAACCCGCAAACGAAGCGCCCGAACAGCGCGCCGAACGCGAGCAGAAACCCCGTTACATACAGCGGAAACTTAATCTCGCGCGCCGCGAGTTCCGCCTGCAGCGAGCCGATCGGGCAGGCGCCGAGCGCGCCCGGGCAGGAATAGCAGTTGAGACCCGGTACACAGACGGACTTGCTGTCCCCCTGCCAAATACGCCCTTGCACAAAGCCGACCAGATAGCCGTTGGTCACGACCGTCCATGCGCCTTGCATCCAGCCTCGCAGCTTGTTTTCTTTCCGTTTTTTAGCCAATGCCGATACACTCCAGGCAGATATTTGCCGCGCGGGACAACACGATGGCGACTTCACCATTGCGTATGCCCAGCACAAGGAACCCCGCGCCGAGCGCGAGCAAGATCAGTGGTAGCGCACGCCGGCCCGCTTTCATCACGAGACCTGACTCAGCAACAGGTCGATCAGGCTCTTCCAGTCGTCATAGCTCTTTGCGCCAACGACTGTGCTGCCAACCAGCTTGCCGGTGGAGTCGAAAAACATGGTGGTGGGGATTGCATAAATGCCATCGGAATGATCAAGGAAGAAATCCTCCGGCGTCACGACGGGATAGGACATGCCTTGATCCGCAATAAACTGTTTTGCGCCGTCGATATCGTCGTCCCCCGTCAGCACGCCGACGATAGCAAAGCCTTTATCCGCATATTCCTCGCTGATTTTGATCAAATCGGGGATTTCACCGACGCAGGGCCCGCACCAAGTTGCCCAATAGTTGACCATGATGAGTTTGTTGTCGGTAAATATGGTTTGATCGAGTGTATCGCCCGTGAGCGTCGTTAAGGAAAACTCCAACGTGTCGTTCTGCTCTGCGGCTTCCGCTGTCGCGGCGGGTGTTGGTGTGGCCTCTGCTTGCGGAGCTGCAACAGAACAAGCGGTCAGCAAAAATGCTGCTGCCAATATACTCGTAAGGATCAGTGCTGTCTTTTTCATTTGGACGTGTCCTTTCCATATTCTGCGCTGATTTCGCCGCTATAGTCGCGATTGCAGTTCTCAGCGGTATCTCTTTCCTTTTGGGTGATCGATCAACAGAATATGCTTTGATGGTAAAGATTACTGTCTCCTGTTTCCGTGATTATATCACACGGTGGAAAACTGCGTCGAGATTTTGGCGAACGCTGGTCTTGCTGTTGAACGGTGTCATGCACGATTCGAAAAGCGATTACGCACAGAATAATATACTGCGGTCTTCCTTCCGTCCCTCCATTGCACAGATGCCATCAAGTGGCTATACTGAAAACTAGAAGACTTTTCTGAATTCCTATCCAAATTTTGTACTTTTCATACATTTTAATTCCAGTAATCCTCTGTGTTTATGTGTTTTTCTCATTATCACGTTGGAGGGATCGAACAAATGCAAAACGACATCAGCAAAAAGAACTGGATTCTCATCTGGGTGCTTGGTCTCGCGGGTCAGCTATGCTGGAACGTGGAGAATGCGTGGTTTTCGACCTTTGTCTACAACAAAGTCGCGCCGGACCCTACCATCATCAGCTGGATGGTCGGCCTAAGCGCGGTGGTTACCACGTTTTGCACATTTTTAATCGGCACCTGGAGCGACCGAATCGGCAAGCGTAAGCCGTTTGTCAGCATCGGGTACATCTTCTGGGGTGTGTTTACAATCGTATTTGGCGTTGGCGAGTTTCTGCCGAAATCGCCCATCACACTCGTCGCGACGTTTGTCGTTCTTGCGGATGCGATCATGAGCTTCTTCGGTTCGTTTGGCTACGACGCGGGTTTCTCCATCTGGACGAC
>CAYVAO010000156.1:0-5554 GCA_964448895.1 uncultured Christensenella sp. | reverse complement strand
GACCGCTGCGAGGCGGGCGCGGGGATCGACCTCAAAGCCGCCTGTTTCAAGGGCGAGGGCATGGACGATAGCGCCATCATTCAGGCCGCGATCTATACGCATTCTCTTGCGACGCTGCGCGCGCTCGAATCCGAAGGCGTGCATGCGGACATGTTTGCGGGGCTCTCGCTCGGCGAATATACCGCGCTCGCTGCTTCCGGCGTGCTCATGGACGCGCAGGGCGCGTCACTGGTGCGCAGACGCGGCGCGGTCATGGACGGCGCGGTGCCTCCCGGCACGGGCGGCAGGCTCTCCGTCGTGGGCTTATCGCTGGAACAGGTGGAAGTTGCGATTGCACCGTTTTCCAACGTGTTTGTCGCAAACCATCTCTCCGAAACGCAGATGACGCTGGGCGGTCTCTTAGGCGAGCTTGCCGAGGCAAAAGCCGCACTGGAATCGGCGGGCGCGAGAATGGCGGTCATGCTCGCGATGAAAGGCCCTTCGCACTGCCCGCTCTTGAATCAGGCGGCGGAGCGGTTTTCGACCGAACTTGCGGGCGAGATATTCGGCGAGCCTTGCGGCATCGTCTACAGCAACGCGCTCGGCGCGCCGTATCCAACCGGCGCGGACTATCGCGCGCTTCTCTGCGCGCAGATGAACACACGCGTACGCTGGCATGACTGTGTGGAAGGCATGATCGCAAGCGGGGTGACCCGCTTTGTCGAGATCGGCCCCGGCGGCGTGCTGAGTAAGATGCTCAAGCGCAGAGTCGGGCGCGAGATCGCGCTCTTTAGCGTGCAGGACGAGGCATCTTTCGAGGCATTCCTACGCGCGGAGAAAGAGAGCGGCGTATGAACGGCGCGGCGCTGGTGACGGGCGGCAGCGGCGGCATCGGCAGAGCGATCTGCCTGCAGCTCGCGAAGGACGGCTATGACGTTTGCGTGCACTACAACAGCAATCATGCCGCGGCGGAGGAAGTCTGCCGCGAAATAGAGGCGCTTGGGCGCAAGGCAATGGCGCTGGGCGGCAACCTTGGCGACTCCGCCGCGTGCGCCGCGCTGGTGCAAGGGTGCGTGGAGTCCCTCGGCGGGCTGACCGCGCTGGTCAACAACGCGGGGGTTACCTGCGACGGGTTATTGATGCGCATGACGGACGAACAGTATCGCAAGGTGATGGCTTCAAATCTCGACAGTTGTTTTTATATGACGCGCGAGGCCATCAACGTCATGGCGCGCGAAAAGCGGGGGAAGATCGTCAACATCACGTCCGTGGTGGGACTTACCGGCAACGCGGGGCAAGTCAACTATGCTGCAAGCAAAGCCGGCATGGTGGGACTCACGAAGTCCGCAGCCAAGGAGGTCGCGCGCTGGGGCATCTGCGTCAACGCGGTGGCGCCAGGCTATATCGAGACCGCGATGACGGAGGCGATGACGGAGCTCGCTAAGGACGCGCTGAAAAAGAGCATTCCGCTGCGGCGCATCGGTAAGGCGGAGGACGTCGCCCAAATGGTTTCGTTTCTCTGCTCCGAGGGCGCGAACTACGTCACCGGACAGGTTTTCTTGGTAGACGGCGGCATGGCGATGTAACGAGCCGCAACACAAGGAGGATTAGAGGGTATGGAAGTATATATCACCGGTATCGGCGCGGTGTCGCCCATCGGCATGACCGCGCGGGAGAGTTTTTCCGCGGCTGTGCAGGGCAAGAGCGGCATTTCCGCGCCGGAGTTGTTTTCTTCGGACGTGACGCAGATTTTTGCGGCGGGTCAGGTGAAGGATTTTACGCCGGAGCCGTATATCAACAAGCGCGAGGCAAAACGCATGGCGCGATTTACGCAGATGGCGATCGTCGCCGCGGCGCAAGCCTGGGAAGAAGCGGGCTTCAAGCCCGAGGACTATGACCCTGAGCGCGTCGGCGTGGTGCTGGGCAGCGGTATGGGCGGCCTCGACGTGATCTGCGAGCAGTATGCGGAGCTCGTCAACAACGGGCCACGGAGCGTCTCTTCATTCTTCATCCCGAAATCGATCGTCAACACCACGGCGGGGCTGATCGCGATTCGCTACGGGCTAAGCGGCCCGTGCTATTCGATCGTGACCGCGTGCGCGTCCGGCGCGGACGCCATCGGGCAGGCGTATTACGCCGTGCGTGAAGGCAGAGCGGACGCGATGCTGGTCGGCGGCGCGGAAGCGGTGCTCATCGAGCTTGCGGTGCAGGGATTCCATCAGATGGGAGCCTTGAGCGAGAGCACGGATGTCAACCGCGCGAGCATTCCGTTTGACAAGGATCGCGATGGGTTTGTCATCGGTGAAGGCGCGGCGTTCCTGCTGCTGGAAAGCGAAGCGAGCGTTAAGAAACGCGGAGCAACGCCCATCGGCACACTGGCGGGCTATGCGCAAACCTGCGACGCACACCACATCACGGCACCGCATCCGGAAGGCAAGCAGACCATCCGCGCGATGGCGGACGCGATGAAGGACGCGGGTATCACGAAGGAACAAGTTGGCTACATCAACGCGCACGGCACGAGCACGCCGCTCAATGACGCGGCGGAGAGCGCGGCGATCGAGGCCTGCTTTGGCGACTATGCGTCGCAACTCAAGGTGAGCTCCACCAAGTCCATGACGGGGCATATGCTGGGTGCTGCCGGCGCGTTTGAAGCGGTGATTTCGCTTCTTGCGCTCAATGAGGGCATGGCGCCGCCGACCATCGGACTGCAAATCGAGGACGAGGTCTGCCGCCTGAACTACATTAAGGGCAAGGCGCAAGCACTCGACAGCGAATATGCGCTCTCCAACTCGCTTGGTTTTGGCGGGCACAACAGCTGCCTCGTGCTCAAACGCGGGAGGTAAGTTGCTGATGGAAAGCATCTCAATTGAGCAGATCAAGGAGATTTTGCCGCATCGCGAGCCGTTTTTGATGGTGGATCGCGTGGACGAGCTTGTAGCCGGAAAGAGCGCGAAGTGCGTCAAGGCCGTCTCCGGCAACGAGTGGTACTTTCTGGGACATTTTGCGCAAAAGAAGGTCATGCCCGGCGTGCTGATCGTCGAGGCGCTCGCGCAGGCGGGCGGTATCGCGCTGTTGACGCTGGACGAGATGCGCGGCAAGCTCGCGTTTCTGGGCAAGATCACCAACGCGCGGTTTCATGCGCCTGTGGTGCCGGGGGATCTATTGGAACTCGAGAGCGAGATCACCGCGGTCAACGGCGCGGTCGGAATCGGCGTGGGCGTTGCGCGGGTTGCGGGCAAGAAGGTCTGCTCCTGCGAGTTCGTGTTCGCAATCAAAGACCCGGATTAATCTGCAAAAACGCAAGAAAAAGCCCCGAACGATTCTCGTTCGGGGCATATTTGCGTTTGTAAGCGATTTAGGATCAATCGTCGACGCCGACCATCACGGAAGTAGCTTTGATTACCGCATAAGCGGTCATACCAATCTTGAGTCCCAATTCGCTGATGGCGCTCATCGAAATGGTGGAGGAGATGACGTTTCCACCGCCGATATCGATCTTGACAATGCCGTTTACAGCGCCTTCTTCGATGGAGACAACCGTTCCTTTGAGCTGATTTCTCGCGCTGAGTTTCATAATTTGCTCAACTCCTTCCTTTTCTTTATCGTATCACGAATCTTCGTCAAATCAAGCGCAAGAGTGCGTGGTTTGGTGATTCAGTCACTGGAAAAGAAAGGACGATGCGATAGAAGACGTTTAGACTACGCGTTGCTTTCTTGAAGCGCGCGGGCGAACAGTTCCGCGAGCAGTTCCGCGCCTTCTTTTGCGCGCGCAGACATGCCGATGCCCTGCTCCGTGGTCGCGGGCTGGATGCCGACAAGGCACGTTTGGCAGTTACAGGCGAGCTTGAGGTAGCTCAACAGCATCGGCAGCGGCAGCATATGCGTGGAAAACGAAAGCCCTGCCGCGCTTTCCTCCGGCAAAAGCTGGATGGAACCCGCGGGCAGCTCCAGAAACGCCGCGTCCACCACAACCAGCAGATCAGGGTGAAATTCACGGATCAAACCGGAGAAATTCTCCGGCGCAGGGCCGCCGGACACGAGCAGGATTCGATCATGCGCCGCGCCGACAGGAATGCCGAGCTTGATTGCAAGCTGATCAACGCAGTAGAGCCCCGCCGCGTCGTCGTGGCAAAGCTCCGTGCCGACGCCGAGGATGCAGACCCGCTTTTGATCCGCGAATGCAGCGGAGAAATAGGAAGAAAGCTCGCTCACAGCTCGATTTCCAAACTCTCGCGATTAAAGTTTGCGAGCAGCACGTCGCTGGAACAACTCAGGCACTTTTTCGGACAGGTATCCACACACTGGCAGCAAAAGACGCAGCGCCCGAGATTGAGATACGCGTGCATCTGCTTATCTTCCTTCGTACCAAAATTCTTAATCGTGATTGCGCCCGTCGGGCAGTCCCGCATGCACATCACGCAGTTGATGCAGGTCGTCGGGTCGTAGAGCAGCTTTCCGCGATATCCTTTTTGAATGCCCTCTTCGCCAAACTGATGCACCTGCGTCGCGGGTTTTCGAAAGAGGTTTTTGATGGCGAGTCCGGCGAGTCCGCCGGGGCGCTCCTGTTTGTTTTTCATAGACCCAGCCCTCCCCGCAGCAGCAAGTTGAGTATCATCTGCACCATCGCGACCGGCGTTAAGATCGACCAGAAGAACTTCAGCGTCTGATCGATGCGAATGCGCGCCATGGTTGCGCGAAGAAGCACCATGACCAGCACGATGGCAAACGTCTTGCCCAGATACAGCGCAAAATCCAGCCACGCAAACCCGGTATAAAACGGCAGGAACAGCGCCGCGAGCACGGAGGCAATCGCAGTGAGCTCCGTAATCGCCGTTGCGCGAAAATACGCCAGATACCGCCCGCTGTATTCCACCAGCGCGCCGCCGACGATCTCAGTCTCTGCTTCCGGTGCGTCAAAGGGCATGCGCTCCAACTTGCTTTGCGCCGTCAACATGGAGACGAGGAACGCGGGGATATTGATCAGCGTATACAGCGGGTGCGCCGCGTAAAACGCCGAGATGCCGGTGATTGACCAACTGCCCGCGAGGATCGCCGGAGAGAGAAACGCCATGAACAGCGGCACCTCGTAGGCAAACATCTGCGTCAGCGTACGAAACGCGCCGATGGGGGAGTACACTTCCTGACAGCAGCACCCCGCGAGGAAATGGCAGAGCGTCGGTATTGTCAAAAGATACAGCACCGCGATCAGATCGCCGGAATAGGCCGTGATCGCCGTGTTTTTCCATACGGGAATGCAGAGGAACGCCGCGCAGACGGCGGCGAGCGAAACGGTCGGCAGGGCGGCAAAGAAGAACTTGTGCGCGTTGCGCGGCACGATGACTTTTTTGCCGATGAGTTTGAGCATATCCGCCAGCGGCTGATACCACGGCGGGCCTTTGCGGCTCTGCATGCGCGCGTAGACCTTGCGATCCACAAACTCCAGCAGAAACGAATATGCGCCGAGGAAGAGAAGGCCGGGGAAGACGAGCACATGAAAAATGGAAAGCAGCATGCGTAGAATTCCCCTTTCTTAAAACTCGCGAATTTTGATCGATCCGGGATCGATGCCGCG
>CAYVAO010000155.1:0-5571 GCA_964448895.1 uncultured Christensenella sp. | reverse complement strand
TTGCAGCCGTCTAAGCGAGGACGGAGTTTTCGCCGTAAGGGTTTCAAAGTACGCAACCGCTGTGGTGACGTTGATCGGCGCGCGCCATAGCGCTGTGAGATGCCGAGTATCCTCGCTTTCAAATTCGGCACGATGATGCAGTTCAGCCACAACCTCTTCGCCGCTTTCGTCCGGGAAAACCAGTGCTTCACGGTATCTCTCGACCGACTGCTGGATAATATTTGTAAACGGCAGCACCACAAATATGCGGCGCAATCCACGCTTATTCGCTTGCGCCAACAGATGTGCCATTACCGCAGTTGTTTTACCTGAACCAACGGGAGCGTCACAGGAGGCAATATTTTCGCATATTGGGGAGTCTCTACACGCCGTATACATTTCGGAGCGCAGCCTATTTCGTTCTTCATCTTCGCCCGTTTTTCTAAGCGTTTCGACGTAACGATCCAATAACACGAGACGCTCTGCCGGACGAAGCGGAATGATATCTGCCGACTCAGGGTACTTGCCATAATGCGAAGCGGTATCGGTGTGGTCGGCATCAACCAAGCAAGACAGCAGCATACGCAGGAATACCGATAAATCCCCCGATGGCATAGCGCTCTCTATTGGCGGTCTTGTGCTTACATTGCTGCTGTGTATCTGCGAATACTCCGACAACGCCGCATCAACCCGCTCCTTTACATTATCATCGCGGAACGCGGAATCCTCGCGGATGCTCTCCGCGCCAAAATCCGGAAGTCCAATATGGTGCGCCGCGACAGAAACAGCCGCAAGAAGGGCGGGGGACACATCGTCCAGCAAAAAAGCCGCACCTGCATCCGCATGATTAAATGGCAGACGTTTTGCCGTTTTCTGGCCGGACAAAACAAGTTGATTTTCCCCATCAAGTTTACCTAAATCGTGGTAAACTGCCGCAACTTCCGCTGTATTTAAAAGCAATGCACCATCAGCAGCAGAGGCGTATCGGGCGGCGTCAGACGCATGACGCCGAGTTCGTTCCGATACTCCGTTGATATGTTGCGCATATGTCTGGGCGGGATACCCACCCTTCGGACTATGAGCGAAATATTCTGTCATAAATCCATCAAATCGACCACATCACCAACCCGTGATTTGAGATCCTTTGGCAGAGAAGTCTTATCCTCGTAGTCTGCCCAGTCGTTGGAGGGATCAGATACATTGCCTATGCGGGTAGGCGTCAACGCCTCAAGCAACAGATAGTCCGGACAGCTTCCAAGTGCGTTTTTATGCTCGATATACCAGGCATGTCGGATTCGCACATCCGGGCGTATGGCCGAGCGGTTCAAATCATATGCCTTTGGGATCAGCAGTTTGAGCAACTCTATATCGTCCGGGGTGCAGCCACTCTTTCCCGCGTAGTTTGGGTTGACAAAGAAGGGCATACAGTACACGCCATGCTGTACGATACGGAACGCAAGCGGTGCCATGCCGGCATTGTTCCCCTCTTGCACACCGGCTTTATTTGTGTTCGTATGGCGCACAATGGCTATCGGCGATATGGAAACCCCAACGCCAAACTGCACCACACCTGTCTTGATGAAACCTTTTGCCCCGCCTTCTTCAAGGAACGTGTTGCCGAATATGCGGGCATCCCAATATTTTTTTACGAAGATGCTTTTGAGGAAGGACTGTTGAACAAATTTCTCGTTACCGCCCATTTCCTTTGTAATCTCTTTACGGTCACGCCCACGCGATTCAAGTATGCGGTAGTTATCCGGATAATTCTTAAACTTCTCTGGCAGGCTTTTAAAGAATGGGCTATCCGAATCCTCCAGCAAATCGCGTAGTTTACGCTTGAAGGATACGGGTGATATTTCGCCGCGGCCATTCGGGCGCTGGCGTGGTTCGCTCTCCCGGTCGGGGTCGCCATTAGGGTTTGAGTTCACGGCTTCTATAACTAAAAGCCCCGTCGCGCGTTTGATTTCATTTGTCATCTGTGCATACCTCCTCGGTAGATTGTTTGTTCGCCAATTTGGGAAGATCCGCAAGGTAACCGATAAACAACTGTGCTTTTTCCAGATCACCGAACCGGATATTCTCTGTCAGGTTTTGGTGCAACTGTGGCATGAGTAAGCCATACTGCCGCTTGTACCACGCCGCCAGCCAACTTTTCTCCTTGTTCTGCCGTCTGTACTGATCTGCCCACGCTATGTACGGAATCATTCGCGTACAGAGCAGAGCAATGGCCTGTGCCGGTGTCTCTGACGCCATTACAAATACAGAGTTTCCCGCCAGTTGCTGCGGTACTTTGCCATCGCGCTTGATCTCACAATACAGCGCGTGCAGTTCATCAGAAATTTTCAGTAGCTGCCCAATTGAATATGCCGTGTCTTGCATATAATCCTCCTTTGTTATGCCGCTCTTGTACAGGAGCAACCCGAGTAAGGGAAATAAATCGCCTATTTCCGCCCTAATCGCATCTTTAATGGCATTACTGCCTCTGGGCAGGTTATTGCCGACAAACAATATCAAACCCAATGAATTCGCGGTCACGCCCCGGGTTATGCGCAATATTTGCGACGGCATGGGCTTATCCAAAAGCAGCTCCATGCCTTGATAATATCGTATTAATTTAACCTCGCTCTTGCCGTCCGCTCGTGTGCCGTTCCGTTTCCAGACCTTGTTTGCGATTTTGGAGATACTCAAAGGGAACGGCGTGATAGGCTCAATTCGTGCGATCGGCGGTAGATTGAGGCATCCGCGCTGCCACTCATCAGCTGCGTGTATTAACCCGCTTGAGGTTAGATTGCGCGAGAACACCACCCTTGCGCGTTTAGACAGGGCTGGCAGCATCTGCTGTAATGCAAACACATGGATATTTTCTGGCTTCTGCTTTGTTTCAAGCCCGTTGAGTGTCCTACTAAAATCCTCTGCAACCTTTTCAAACCTGTTTGTGATCCCCTCATGGTTCTCCGCACTACCGAAAAGCGCAGCAAACCTAGGCAGAATATTTGGAACCCTGTTTGGATATGCAAACAGCATCACACCCTTGTCAATTCTGCGCCATGTAGCGTTCTCGTTATCAGGTTTCACAATCCATTCAAGCGAGGTTTTCAGAACATCGCGATTCGCTTTGTTAACCGGGAAAGAGTGGCCATCAGCTTTTCTATAGCGGTACTGACACCCTTGCTCGCGGAACATGGAACGCAACGCCACCTCAAACCCCGGCGCAAGTCGCACCGATGGCATGGGTTCGTCAAGTTCCACATACGGAGATCCAAAAGCGTCAAGTTGATCGCTTGTTTCAGGTTGCAGATCACTTTCATTGGCAAAAAGCCAATCATTCACTTGCCTTGTAGTATTTTCGTTGGCTATTGGATATTCGAATCTCTCCCAATTCATTACATCAAGCATAATCGATACTGAACCAACATCATCTTCCGGCCGCTTTTTTTCATTTCCTTTACGAATGAGCAACGGCAAATACGCTTTTATATCGCTTGATAACCTTTTCCAAACTTGCTGCTCAAGGGTGCTGCGCAGCATGTCAATGTCAAGCGATGCTGTGATGTTCATCAGTGCGGCGACTGCGCTTTCTTCAGGAATATTCGGTATTTGTTTGTGTAGGCAGCCCGTTATCTTATTGCGAAGTTTTGTGCCCCAATTATCGGTAGTGCATATCGATCGCAAATAACTTATATCCAGTTCCGTTTTACCTTCGTAAAGCGCATCATAATACTTCTTATAATCATCCGATGTAACGCGGTACAATGGTGCAATGTTGAAAGCAGGAAATGTTTGCTGATTGTTGCCAAATTTTCGGCAGACATTCACCAGATCTTTGCTCATCAGCTCAACGTCCGCCACCGCGCCATCATCGCCAAGCCATATGCGATAGCATGCTCCGCCAGGCAACGGTTTGTACTGATGGTGCCACTTTTGCTGCTTGATGTTGTGACTTTCAAGGGTTACGGACAGCTGATGCAATTCGTTCAGCATGGCATTTCTCCTTTCCAGTAGTTCAGCACGCCTCCTACAATCTCAACATCCGTGTCATACTGATATGCGACTTTGGATTGGTAGCCTTTTGAAAATACTTGCCGCAGCATGGAGGGAATAACCAAAGTCTCCATATCGGACATGACATGTGTACCATCGCGGAACTCGCCGAAATAAGATGGCGTGAATTCCCGCCACCCCAAGCATGGTACAGAGAAACACTTTCCGCGCTTCAGCCTTCTGGTGAAGATCTCTTGGTATGCGTGCCCCGGCGACGTGGTCGCGTTATCCCAATTCTTCGCCGCTTGAGGAAGTCTATCTTTTACCCTATACGGAACAACTTCGGCGTACAAGCGATAGCAGACATCAATAAGAACGGTGGCACAAAGTTGATAACTGTCTCCGTGTCTAATGTTCGTTGTTTTTCTCAGCGGGCCACCATAATTTGTGTAATAATTGTGAAACTGCACCGGCGCACAAATTTCCGCCTTAAGTGGAAGAATTTCAACTGCAGGTCCCCACAGCACAGACTCAAAAATGGCTTTAACCGCCGAGTATGTTGGTGCCGGATAACTGACAGGACTGTCGCCGGTGTCTGGTCTTGTCCACATAGCAGTGTTGCCGGCGATCTCCATCTGAACGATATATGCTATAGTTTTCACCCCTCAGTTGTTCATACAGGCAGATCTCTGAGATCTTCAAACAACCCTGACAAGAACTCCCCACTCACACTCTCGACTCCTGCATCAGGGATCCTCCAATACCATTTTTCCGCACCCCTAACCCCATCAGAACCATCATTGACGGTAACGGTGCTCTCCGGTTTTCCGTAGCTCGTCTGACCCCTGTCCCTTTTTTGATACTTCTTTCTCCATGGTCAAATACCTTCTGCTGCTGATGTACTCCCCATGTATGTCAATCAGGATTAAACCAGCCAACCAAAAGGAGATTCCTCAGCGGGAACACTTGTAATCCTTGATTTCGCGCTTAAGTTTCTTAGTGCCCTGGCCCGATTCGAGAACAACAGTTCATCCGCCCGCCCAGAGGCCAGTATGAAAGTCTGCAAGGTGTTCTGGTGGAAAAACAACTCCGGGGGCGGACGGTACTCTCAGCGAAGGTTCACCGGACGTTGCACGTGCGGCCGAAGACGGATGCGCCGAAGTCCATAGAGGACTACGAGATCATCGTAGATGAGCTGGAGGGCCTTAAACCAGAGATCTTTGAGGGAACATAGCGGAAATTCCGGCAGCGAAAGCCGCAGGTCACGGATGCTCCCTCCCGGATCTTGACATAGCACAATTGAGCACAGATATGTGCAGATCACATATCGGTCACATATTTTCCTGATTTATGTGATCAGATATGTGCAGATCACATATGGTTACAGAACCCGGTGATCGCTCTCACCCCTCAGATAACGATAACGGCTTCCCTTCCCTATGCCCTCGCGGACAACTGCAGCATCTTCGTGCTGCAACTCTTTCATCAGTCGCACCACCTGATACCGGTCCAGATGGGTGATCTGCCGGATCTCCGCGTTCGACAGCCCCGCCTCGCCGTGCTCGCCCCGCTGCCTGAGCACGCTCAGTACCCGGGTCTTCGCTGCTTCCC
>CAYVAO010000154.1:0-5572 GCA_964448895.1 uncultured Christensenella sp. | reverse complement strand
CGACTCGACCGCGAACCTGACCGAGGCGGAATATACCAGTAAAAAGATTGAGGTAGTGTCGCTGACGCTTTCGCTCAACGAGGAAGAGATCGTCTGCTATCAGCCCGGCGTGGTGTTTGATAGCGAGGCGTTTTTCCGGCGCATGCGGGAAGAGAGCACGCTGGTGATGAAGACCTCCATGGTCAACACCGCCGCGTTTTTAAGCTCGTTTGAGCCAAGGTTACAGGCGGGAGAGGACGTGCTCTATCTCGGCATGGCGGGCGGAATCAGCGGAACCTGCGGCGCGGGCAAGGTCGCAGCCGAGGTGTTACAGAAAAAATATCCCGAGCGTAAGGTGCTCGTGGTGGATACGCTTACGGCGGTCATCGGCGAGGGCATGATCCTGCGCGAGGTCGCGAAGCTGCGCGAAGACGGCGCGGATGTGGAGCAGGCGGCCGCGCACGCGGAGCGCCGGAGCCACGAGGTTCACTCGTTCATTATGGTGGACGATCTAAACTTTCTCAAGCGCGGCGGGCGCATCTCCGGCAGCGCGGCGCTCGCGGGCAGCATCGTGCACCTCAAGCCCATCTTAAAGGGCGATGAGGAGGGTAGGCTCGTGCTGGATTTGAAGATTCTGGGCCGCAAGAAGGCGATCAAAGCCCTCTTGGAGCAGTTTGAGCGTCTCCATGTGTCCAGCGCGGAGAACCGATTCGTCGGCATCACGCACACCGGCTGCGAGGACGAGGCGCATCTGCTCGCGGCGGACATCGTGGAGCGGTATCCGGACGTGGACGTCTCGGTCGACTATTTTGAGCCCTGTACGGCTTCGCATGTCGGCCCGGGCGCAATCGGGGTGTTCTTCTTTTAATCCTTGCAAATGGGCTTAACTTTTTAAATCGAGGCTTGTTATTAAATTCTCGCAATCAGTCAGTCGTAACTTGCTTAAAATCGACAAGACAATACATCGGCGGAGCGCTCTGGGATGGGGCTCCGCCGATGTTTTTTGCTACTCTTTTGTTATTCGTATAACCGCCGGTTTATCCGACGGCTTTTTCTTCTGTCTCGTTGTTTTTTGGATAGAGCCGTTGATAGAGCGCGTAGACGCGCGGGCGATTGTACCGCTGCGCAATGATGCAGGGTAGATTGACGACGAGCGCGTAGAGCAGCATAATCCAAATCACTTGCGGCGGCGCAAAGAGGCCAAACACCCAGAAGGGAAGAATGCCCAGCCAGTGTACAAGCTCCCCGCGCGAGGTCTCTATGAGAAACCTATGCAGATTTTCTTCTGAATAATCGGTGAGGTTTCGCTTTTTGTAACTGCGCTTTTTCCAAACGCCGCCGCCATCCGGCAAAAGATGCTTCCAACGGCGAATTTGGAACACGCGCTCATAAAGCCGCCCGTTGCGTTCAAACCCGTGCACGCGCCAGAGAAACCGCGTTGGCTCGAAGAACCGATCGGGAATCTTTAAGCTTAGATATGCCAGCAGCAGCGGAACGATGCCCCAGATCGCGAAAATCAGCAGTATGGTGACCGGGGCGCTGAAAAAGAACACTTGCATACGTTATCGTTCGAGCTCAAGCGCTCGTCCTTTCCACTTCACTTTTCCATGAAACAGGCGAATGAAAGACGAATAGAGAAACACGGCAAAGAACACCATCAGCGGTAAGGGATAGAGCACAACCGCGATCGGGTGGAATTTGCCGATGCGCGCGCTGACAAGAAACAGAATGAAAACCCAAACAGCATAGAGCGCCGCATAGAGCCAGACGAGCGGAGAGCTGCTTGAGAGCGTAACCGACAGGTTGAGCGCAACCGAGGTGATCGAAGCGATAAACAGCGCGACCAATAAAAACAGCCACGCGGGCGTTTTCGCGGCGCCGGTTGCGAGATTTTTCGAAAACCCTTGCCAAAGCGAACCAATTCCCCCGGCATACATGCGAAACGAAACGTCCGTATCACCGACAAAGATACGAAACGGAATGCCCGCGCGGCGCAGTTGATCCGCCAGCGCCATGTCCTCAACGACGGCGGATTTTACCCGCTCGTGTCCGCCGATCGCGAAGTAGTCCGCCCGCGAGAGCACGATGACCGGCCCGAAGAGGCCGAGATCGGCGCGAATGGGCAGCGCGGAACCGTTTGCGCCGATCTGCACCAGGTTAAAGATCAGCGCGTTTTGCTCGTACCAGCGCAGAGCCGTGTGATACGGCTGCACGGAGACCACGCCGTTTGCCGCGTGCGCCGCCGCGATGCGACCGAGTCCATCGGGAGAAAGGCGCACATCCGCGTCCAAAAACAACAGTGAATCGCCCGTTGCGGCGAGCGCGCCCTGCTGACAGGCCCAGCTTTTGCCGCCCCAACCCTCGGGTTTTGTATGAAGCGAGAGAACCTTTACGCCGTGCGCGCGCGCAACAGCCTCTGTGTCATCCTCGGAATCGTCGTTGACCACGATGATCTCGTGCGGGGTGAATTGTTGCGCCAGCAGGTCGCTTAACAACAGCGGCAGCGTCTGCTCCTCATTGCGCGCGGGGATAATGATCGAGAGCCGGAGCGGATTCGTCGCTTTTTTTCGCGGCAGAAGCGGAATCCGCCAAAAGAGCAGCGCGGATGCGCACAAGCCTAACAATATGACGATGAGATCGAACCAAAAACGAATCATGGCGTCTTACTTCGCTTTCGCAGTCGCTTTGCCGTCTGATCGGCGGCGAGTTTTCCGGTGATGATCGAAACGGGCAGTCCCGCGGGACTAAACGTCCACATGCCGCATTGCAGCACATCCGGTATTCCCGTTTCAGTCGCTTTTGCAATGCTGCCGAACTCGTGTACGGCGGGCATCGGGTGGTTGGTATGCGCCCAACCGGTGATTGCGCCGTGCCGCGCGCCGGTTTCGCGCTCGATGGTCAGCGGCGTGGAGCAGAGCGCAAACTCCGTTTTATCGCTAAGACCCGGTAGTATACTCGCGTCCAGCACCCGCAAAATCGTCTCTTCCGCGAGTGACTTTAGCGCGGAATACGCATGCGCCTCATCAAACCGCTTGGTCAGGTCATAGTCAAACAGCGTGCTGACGATGAAGCCCGTTTTGCCCTGCGGCGCAAGGGAAGAGTCGCGCAAAACAGGAACGGAGAGCTCAAACGTCGTCGTTTCCAGATAGGACACAACCCAGCGCTTCAGCGCGTCGATATCTTCAGATGGAATGTCGCGCCAGTCCGGCAGGGATGATAGTCCCGCCGTACTCGGCGTATAAAACGCATGCGGGCCGCAGGCGTTTTGCGCCTCCTGCGGCGGCAGATCCGCGCCGATGAACAGCGTGAGGATCGAATCGATGCCGTGGCTGCGCTCCGCGAGATCCTTTTTTGCGGCGATGGGCTTAGGCAAGTCTTCTCCAAGCGCGTGGTAAAGCGACGTTTGATCAGCAGCCCAAATCAACGATCGGTAACAAATCTCGCTGCCGTCCGCGAGGGTGGCGATGTGCTGACCGGCAGAAACGGACTTGACCTCGCTTTGAAGCCAAATCTCGCCGCCGCGCGAGAGAAAATAGCCTGAAAGCAGCGCGGGCAGAGCACCCGTTCCGCCAACAGGATAGCGATAGTCGAGATACAGCCCGAAATAGCTCAGCGCAAAGAACGTTGGCGTTTCCTGAAAGAAATGCTGGCAGATCATGTCGATGAGCGCTTCGTTCGCCGTGAATTTCTTGAGATACTCGACCACGGGCAGGCTCAATCGGCTCGCTTTTTTGATGTTGACGGAGTATTTCATCAGCCATGGAAGCAGCGTCTTTGTCAGATACCGC
Source organism: uncultured Christensenella sp. (assembly GCA_964448895.1). Taxonomy (GTDB): domain Bacteria; phylum Bacillota; class Clostridia; order Christensenellales; family CAG-138; genus UBA7703. The sequence goes on along the minus strand of CAYVAO010000154.1, from coordinate 1,805 downwards.
GGGTCTTTCAGCTCGTTTTCCAAGAAAAGCGGGTTCTCGATGCCGTACAGCACGTCCATATACCGCATGACCTTGACGATTTCGGCGATGATCGCGTCGATCGCATCGCTTTCCTCCGGGAAAAACGAGCGAAACAGCTCGGCGTAAGGCGCGAGACTTTCTTTGCCCTCGAGCCGGACACTGCGATCCGCAATCCCCACCGAAACGGGGTTTTTCACCAGATCGAGTGAAAGCCCCAGCGAGCGGAGCATGGGCGAAATCACGCCGGAGTCCTCCAGCGCGCGGATGCCCGCGTCAAACGTATAGCCGCGGGACGAAAAGCTGTTGACGAGTCCGCCCGTCATTTGCCCGCGCTCGCAAACCAGCGTTTGAAGCCCCGCTTTGGCGCAATAGGCCGCCGCGGTCAACCCGGCAATCCCGCCGCCAACGACGAGAACGTCATACGTTTGATTCATACGCTTCCCTCCGTCAGCGCGCCGATCACGCGCGAAATCTCAACCGCGCTGCCGCCCTCGCTCGCGCGAATGCAGTCGCGTTCATATTTGGCAAGCGTCGCGCGATCCACCGGATGCGCGGCAAAACATTTTTTCGCGCCCGCCAGGTTGCCGACCGCAACGCGCCGCAGGATGCCGGGAATATCCGCTCCATCGCGACCGCAGCAAGCGGGATGCTCGCAAAAATGGCAGCGCATTGCGGCTTTTAGAATGTTCCTTTGCGGCTCCGGTTCGTTTGCATAGAGCTGATCCGCAGAAAACGGAACCGGAAGCTGGCGCACATAGTTCTTTTGATCGGGATCGTAGACAAACGGTTTCAGTCCGCGCTTTTTGAGAATCGCGTTTGCGGCGGAAAGCCCGCTTGTGGTTACGGTTGGCGTGCCGGTGCCCATCACGGTGGATTCGCCGCAATAGAAAAGGTTGTCCCAGTCGCTTCTCGTATGCAGACGATGGAACATATGCTGCCCCAGCATCTGCTTTGGCCCTGCGACCGCGCCGCCGTTTTTCATCGTGTAGCGTTCAATCGTATGCGGGGTTGCGACCTCCGCGTAGCGAACCGCGCCGGAGAAACCGGGAAATCTGCGCTCCAATACGGAGATCAGCCGCGCTTTTTCCGCTTCCTTTTGATCCAAATATGCGGCGGAGTCCGCGTCGGCCCAGCGCTGGAACGTCGGCCCGATCGCCATGACGGCGTGCGCATCCGCGGCGCAGATGGAGCGGTCGTCTATGCTGAAAAGATAAGCGGTCACTTCGCTTTCGTCGATTTGCGCCGGGTTGCCGACCAGCATCTCGACGGGCGCGGTATCTTCGGGAATGACCGCGCGGTCAACCTCCGCGTAGAGCACGACGCTTGGATAGGTCGGCACAAGACGTTTCGCCCAGGCGCGCTTTTCCGGCGTGGTGCGGGATTCGTCCAAAAGCTTGGCGTACAGATTCCAGACCGTTCCGGAGTAGACGAGTTCGTCTGCCGTCAATATCGTGTCGTCGTCCAGCAACACACCGGACGGCCTGTTTTCATCAAACAAAATGCGCACGACTTCGCGACCCAGAATCATATCGCCGCCACGCTCTTCAATCACTTTTTCCAGCTTGCCGGGCAAAAACAGCGTAGACCCGGCGGGATACCAGCTGCCGCCCGTATGGTTGTCCACAAACATGACGGCGGCGAGCACGGCGGGCGCTTCCTCAACGGTTGCGTAGCAATAGGTCGAGGTGAGTTTATCGAAGAAATGGAAGATTTCCGGGTCGGTAAAGTACACTTGCAGCAGCGATTTTGCGCTTTTGTTGAGATAGCTCAAGAATTTGATATAC
>CAYVAO010000153.1:0-5581 GCA_964448895.1 uncultured Christensenella sp. | reverse complement strand
TTCTAGGATTGGCGTTTTCGCGGATGCAAGCAAAATCATGAGATTTTGTGCGGAAAACTGCGATATTTGCGCAATTTTCACAATGCGGCTTACGGCTCGTCGTCTTCCTCGTCGTCGCCATCGGCCATCTCGTCAAAGAGCTCGATGAACTCGTTGAACACTTCATCCAGCAGAACAGGATTATCGATGGAGACAAAGTTATCCCCGCTCTTATCCTTCACGACCTCAAGAAGAACCACTTCGTCGTCGCCAACGTTTTCCACTTCGTCGACCGGCAGCAGCGCGGCATAGCGCTTGCCTTCGTAATCAAACGTCATGACTAGGTCAAACTTTACATTGTTGCCGCTCTCGTCGACCAGCTCGATGATGGTGTTCTGTTCTTCCATATGCTCCTGCTTTCTTGTTCGGTTTGGTATGTTTTAGGTGTTTCCGTGTGCATCCAGATAGCTTTGCAGAATGACGACGGCTGCAACCTTATCAATCACCTGCTTGCGCTTGTCGCGCCTTACGTCGGCCTCGATCAATACGCGCCTCGCACTCGCGGTGGTCAGCCGTTCATCTTGAAAAGCATGATCACCATCCCATTTTGCAAGAACGGCATCCGCAAATTCGCGCGTGATCTGCGCTTGAAAGCCGTAGCTTCCGTCCATGTTGCGCGGAAGACCGAACACGATTTTGACCGGTTTATAGCCGTTTGCAAGCTTGATTAAGTGCGCAACGTCCTGATCCAGATCGTCCGTGCGGTGATAGGTCTCTATCCCCTGCGCCGTGATGCCCAGCGGGTCGCTGACCGCAACACCGATACGCTTTTCGCCAACGTCAAATGCGAGTATACGAAGCATGCCTTAATATTTCCCTTCCACGTACGAGCGAACCAGCTCTTCGAGCAGTTCGTCCCGTTCGATGCGGGAAATCAGATAGCGCGCGTTGTTATGGCTCGTGATATAGGTCGGGTCGCCAGAAAGTAAATAGCCTACGATCTGGTTGACGGGATCATATCCCTTTTCGCGCATGGCGCCGTAAACGCTCAGCAGCGTGTCGCGCGGGCTGCGCTTCTCTCTGGGAATTTCAAATTGCTGTGTATCTCTTCTATCATCCATTTGGGTTCACCTCAAATTGTTTCATTTCCGGTCGTTTTGTTTGCATACACAATTTCACAATCATTCGTGTTCATCTTATTGCGATTATATCAAAATTGTGCACAATAAAACAGCCCTTTCGCACGCTTTCGCCGAGTTTGCCGTTCGTTCACATTGTGTTCGTGCTCTGGTAACGATATTGATTTCGCGCCAAGATTCGTCAATCATGCTGCTAGTATGCAGTTTCAGTATGAAAAAAAACGCCTGCAATGCTGCAAGCGTTCTTTGCGTTTGTCGTAAAAGAATTACTTGACGATTTCCTGCGTCATTTCGTTTTCGACGCCGGCGTCTTCCACCTGCGCAATTGCGCCGCGGGCAAAGACGAGCTTCACTTTGTCGGGACCAACCAGCAGGATGACGGTGTCTTCCTTAATGCTGCCGATGGTGCCATAGATACCGCCGATGGTGCGGACGCGATCGCCGGCCTTGAGGCTGCCCAGCATGTCCTTGACCTTCTTGTCGCGACGACGCTGCGGAATGATCATGATGGCGAACATAGCCACCATCAGGACGATCAGAATGCCATAGCTGCTAAAGAAGCTGCTAACACCAGAAGTAAGAGATGCGCTCATATTTGAAAAAACCTATACCCTTCCATAGAAATCATATTTTAGTCTATCGTATCGCGAAAAGCACGTCAAGGGCTAGGATTGTGTCAATTATGCGAAACATTCGTTTCCGCGTGTTGTGAAGCGTCATTCACGAAATAAATATGAAAAAGAGTGTCAAAAGCACTCCTTTTCATTACGTTTCATATGACGTTATTTTGCTTCGTCGCGCTTTTTCATATAGTCTTCAATGGCGGCTTTTACCGCTTCTTCCGCAAGCACGCTGCAATGAATCTTTTGCGGCGGTAGACCTTCCAACGCTTCCACGACGGCGGCGTTGGTAATCTGAAGCGCTTCCTCCACTTTTTTGCCTTTGATCATTTCTGTCGCCATCGAGCTGGTCGCGACGGCTGCTCCACAGCCAAACGTTTTAAACTTCACGTCGCGAATCACTTCGTTTTCGTCGATATCGAGGAAAATCTGCATGATGTCGCCGCACTTCGCGTTGCCGACGGTGCCAACGCCGCTTGCTCCTTCGATCTCGCCGACGTTTCTGGGATTCTTAAAGTGATCCATTACTTTTTCTGTATACATGTGTGTCTATCTCCTTTAAAACTCTTTCATTTAAGCTTTTTAACTCTTTTGCCGTTTATTTCTGTTTCGGATACAGCGGGGACATATCCCTGAGGCGCTGCACGATCTGCGGCAGCAGATCCAGCACATAGTCGATCTCTTCCTCGGTCGTAAACTCGGAAAGCGTCAATCGCAGCGAACCATGCGCAATCTCGTGCGGCAAGCCCATCGCGAGCAATACATGCGAAGGATCGAGCGAACCGCTCGTGCAGGCGGAGCCGCTGGAAGCCGCGATGCCGTTGATATCGAGCATGAGCAGGATGCTTTCGCCCTCGATATAACGAATGCTGTAGTTGACGTTGTTCGGCAGGCGCTTTGTCGGGTGACCGTTGAGCTTCACATCCGGAATGCTCTCGGCAATCCCCTTCATCAACTTGTCTCGCAGTGCGCCAACCTTGACCGCGTTTTCCGCCATATGTTCATTGGCGATTTTGAGCGCGGTAGCCAGGCCTACAATACCGGGCACGTTCTCCGTTCCGGCACGGCGCTTTTTCTCCTGTCCGCCACCGATGATCAGCGAAGGAATACGAACGCCTTTGCGGATAAAGAGTACGCCAACGCCCTTCGGCCCGTGGAACTTATGCGCGGAGATCGACAACATGTCGATATTCATAGCGACTACATCGACCGGTACATGGCCCGTTGCCTGCACCGCGTCCGTGTGAAACAAAACGCCCTTGTCGCGGCAAACTTTTCCGATCTCCGAGATAGGGTTAATCGAACCCACCTCGTTGTTGGCAAACATGATTGAAACGAGCACGGTGTCGTCCCGCAACGCATTTGCAACGCTTTCCGCGCTGACGATTCCGTATTCGTCAACCGGCAGAATCGTTAACTCGATCAGACCTTCGCGCTCCATCGCTTGCAGGGTATAGAGCACCGCATGGTGTTCCACCGCGGAGGTGATGACGTGTTTGCCCTTCTTCTTGTTGGCGGCAACCGCACCGCGCAGCGCCATATTGTCGCTCTCCGAGCCACCGCCAGTGAATACGATCTCGTCCGGTTTTGCGTTGATTACCGCGGCGACGTCTTTTCTTGCCGCATCCAGCAGCTGCTCCGCTTCCCGCGCGTACTCATGCAAGCTGGAAGGATTTCCATAATACGTGGTAAACGCGGGAATCATCGCGTCTACGACTTCTTTTCGCACCATTGTCGTTGCGGCGTTGTCGAGATAAACCTTCATGTTCCAATCCTCTTTTAAATGAATTTATTAAAATTGATGTTCCTATAATTCCTTTATGTCTGCTTTTGATCGCAGATGTTTTTACCGGGAATGCCACGCGCCTTCTGCTGAACGTAGTCATCCGCTAGTTCGCGAATCGTCGTGCGCTCCAGCACGTCGTTGATCCGCGTTTGCAGCTTGAGAAACAGCGGCCTTGCCGAGCAGGAGCAAGCGCTCGTGCAGTTGTGATGCAGCGTTCCCACGCAGTCCACAATCGCGGTTGATCCTTCCAGCAAATTCAGTACGCGTTGAACGCTGAGTTCGGCGGGATCGCAGGTGAGTTCATATCCGCCCTGCGCGCCGCGCACGGTGTCCACAACGTCTCCCTTTTTCAGCTCTCGAAGCAATTGTTCCAGATATCCTTCAGAAATCCCCTGCGAGCCGGCAAGAACTGGCAGCGAAACAGGGCCTTGTCCATATGCTATGGCAAGGTCGATGACCGCTTTGAGTCCGTATCTGCTGCGCGTAGAGAGTTTCATCCAATCCCTTTCCGAAATCTTCTTTGAATCCCTAGTAATTTAGTTGCCTTATGCGCATAGCATAGCATTCTACTAGGCTATTGTCAAGCGTGCGAATGTGAATCTATGATGGAATCTGTGCTAGCGATTCTCTCGTTCCAGATCGAGTAAAACCTGCTTCATTCCGGTTCCGTAAGCGTACCCTGTCAGCGAGCCGTTTGCGCCGACCACACGATGGCATGGAACGGCGATCATGATCGGATTTCGATTGCAAGCCATTCCGACCGCGCGGGAGGCTTTTGCGTTGCCGACGACATTCGCGATCTCGCCGTAAGACATCGTTTCGCCGTATGGAATCTTTCGTAACGCATCCCAAACGGCATTTTGAAACGCAGTTCCCTCTGCATGCATCGGAAACGTAAACTGCGTGCGCGCGCCTTCAAAGTATTCTTTCAGCTCCATCGTCGCCTGATTGAGCAGCGGATGATCGGTTTGTTCTGCGGTGGCTTTTTCTTCCGGTTTCAGTAATCCAATCGAGCAAATCGCGCCGTCGAGTGCAGTAATCACAAGCATCCCGATCGGTGAGTCCAGCGTGATCGATTCTTTCCTACCATCTTGTTTTTCATGATACTGCATATGTCCTGCGCCTCCTCTTGCTGGCTCGCGTGTTTCTTTTTATTATAGCCGATGTGTGGTATACTGAGCAAAACGTTGAGAACTCATTTTTCGAATCAATTTGTATTCAATTTCTACAGATACCATCGAAAGGACGAACGAAACATGGAAGAAGCAATTGAAAAGCTTGCTCTGGAGACGGTTGAGCTACCCGCCAAAGACGCGGAGAAAGCGGATTCATTCGATGTAGTCGATTATGTGCGCGAGCTGTTTTTAAATTCGGAAGAGCAAAAGAAGCTAGAGCAGAAAAAGATCCGCCTCATGCGTGTCTGTGTTGCGCTTCTTTCCGTTGTTTCGCTGGTCGTTCTTGTCAGCGCGGCAGTTCTCGTGCCTCAGTTGCTTACCACGGTGACGCAGGCGAACCAGGCACTCGAAATCGTGCAGCAAATTGACGTAAAAGGTATTACGACCAACATCGATGAGCTGTCCGTGCAGGCGACCGATACGTTTGTCTCCGTCGGCGAAGCGGTGCAGGTGCTCAATGCGCTGGATATGGAGTCTCTCAATGCCACGATCGCCGAGCTGAAAACAGGCGTACAATCGTTTTCCCAGCTCGATATCGCAACGCTGAACGCCGCGATTGAGAACCTTAACGCAACAGTCGAGCCGCTGGCAAAGCTCTTCGGTAAAAAATAATTCTGTACTCTTTGCGGGCAATCGCTGCCCGCTTTTTCGCGCTTAGATTATTTCGCATTCTTGACAGATGATGCAACCATCATCCTGTTCAAGAGAATTTTACAAGGAGATTATCATCCGTTATGGCGGAACTTCTTTCTATCTGTTATGTTGTCCTGTTTGCAGCATCCGGCATCGGCATCAGCCGTCTTCTCTTTACTCGCGAAAAGCCGCTCGTGCGCATTTGGCTCGGTCTCGCGCTGGGCATGGCGATGTTGATTTGGTTCCCAG
>CAYVAO010000152.1:0-5603 GCA_964448895.1 uncultured Christensenella sp. | reverse complement strand
CACGTCGCCGCCGACGGAGCAAACGCCCGCGGAGAGCGCGGCGCCCAGCATCGGGCCGGATTTTCTGGTGTCCATGCCGATTAGGATGCGCGGGGAATGCACCTCGTTTGTGAGCACATAGGCGCCAACAGCGCCGATCTTAAACGCCAGTTCGCAGCTCAAATCGCGGTTTGCGATGCCGCGTACGCCGTCCGTTCCGAAAAGTCTACCCATAAAGCTGTTTTTCTCCTATTAAGTCGTCGAATTTTTTGCTTTGGGGAGGGAATTGGTTTGCCGTAAACCTAGCACTCAGTGGCAGGAGATGAACTCCAGCGCGCTGGTTGCGGCAACCGCGCCGTCCGCGCAGGCGGTGATCACCTGCCGAAGAGGTGTGTTGCGGATATCACCTGCGGCATAGACGCCGGGGATGTTGGTCTTCATCAGTTCGTCGGTGAGAATGCTTCCGCCTTCATTCATGTTGACAACGCCTTTGACGAGCGCGCTCTGCGGCGTGATGCCGACCGCGACGAATACGCCGGAGACGGGCAGCACACGCTGCTCGGTGGTTTTCAAATCCATGATCTCCAAGCCCTGCACACAGCATTCGCCAATCAGGTTGACCGGCACGCTCGAAAGCGCAAAGTGAATATTCGGCACCTGCTTGGCTTTTTCCACCAGTACCGCAGCCGCGCGGAATTCATCGCGGCGGTGCACCACCGTGACGCTTGTGCAGAAACGCGAAAGATACAGTGCGTCCGAAATCGCCGTGTCTCCGCCGCCGACCACCGCGACCGCCTTCTCCTTAAAGAACGCGCCGTCACAGGTTGCGCAGTAGCTGACACCGGCACCGACGAGCGCTTCTTCGCGCGGGATGCCGAGGGAGCGCGCGTGCGCGCCCATGCAGAGCATGACGGCCTGTGCCGTGTCCTCGCGATCGGGCAGCAGGATGCGCTTGGGGTTTTCTTCCAGAATCAATCCCGTTGCGCCTGAATACTCGACCTTGAGCCCGAATTTTTCCGCCTGCTTTTGCAGCAGCGAGCCGACCTCGTAGCCGACCACGCCATCCGGAAAGCCGGGATAGTTTTCTACCAGCGGCGTCTTTGCAATTTGTCCGCCGGGAAAGAGTTCTTCATATAGGGTGACGCTAGCGCCGCCGCGCGCGGCATAGAGTCCCGCGGTTAATCCGGCGGGGCCGCCGCCGATGATTGCGATATCAGAATGCATAAGAAAAAAACCTCCACGAATCGCTCAAAAAGTACTATTAGTATATCGAAGCTACGGTCAAATTGCAACGAACGCGAGCGCGAGAGAACGTGACTTGCGCACAAAGCGGGTGAAAACGGCGGTAATCCAGCAGTTGTTCTGGTAGATAACGTATTTTGCGCGTAACATTACATTGTAACAATTGACGCTTGCCACACAAATCCCGTATACTACCAGCGTAAAGCTTTCTGAAACAAACAGAGTGAGGAGCTGGCGCATGCGCCCGATCAGTCTTATTTTCGACCGGGAACAACAACGGGGCTTTACCCGCGTGATGTCTGTTTTTATCACGATTGTGTTTCTCGTGTCGATCGGATATATCCTGATCCGCTACAAACGCTTTGCCTATCTGCTGCATGGGGAGCTGCTCACCACGCCGATGTTCGGCTGGCTGCTGTTGCTTTACGCGGCGCTTGCGTTTCTGTTTGTGCTCGTGATCCGTTGGTCAAACTGTCGCGTCAAGCGTCTTTCCGCGCTCTGGGTGGTCGCTATCTTACTTGCGGCGGTTTTACCGCGCGCCTTTGTGCTGCTTTCCCTTCGCGCGCCCGCGTTCGGCGGCGCGATCTTCGGGGAAACGAATCTTGCCGCACTTCTATCGAAAGAAAATATTTCCGCCGTGATCGCATGCTTGCTCTCCGCGCTTTGCGCCGTGGCGGTCTATCTCATCGCGCGGTATTTCGACGAGGGCAGCGCGCCCGCAGCGGGGTTATTGTTTGCGCTGTATCCGGCAAATATCGTAACGTGTTTGGCTCAACCGTTTTTACAGGCGGTGACGCTACTCGTGCTGCTTTCCGTGCTGTTTGCGCTCGCCGCGTTCTCCGCAACGAGACGTGACCGCGTGCTGCTTTATTCCGCGCTGTCCGGTTTGCTACTCTCCGCAAGCGGAATCGTTCTTGCGTCCGCCTGGCTGTTTGCGCTTGCGTTTGGCTTGCTTTGGTTGGTGCTTGTCTTCTCTTCGCTCCGGCAAAAGACGGAGTCGTGGCGCTTGATCCTGCTCGCGCTCGCGTTTTGCGCGGTTTTCCTCTCGCTGCGTGCGTTTGTGTTCCCCTCGTCCGAAGGGGATATGCTGGATGCGAACCTGCCGCGCGAAACCGCCGCCGGAACCGCGCAACAGGCGCGGGAGAACGAGGCGCTGCTGGATTTAATGAATTGGCAAACTTTGCAAAAAGGATATAATGTTCAGGGAAGCCCCGTTCGTATTGACGAAGCGCTCCCGCAACTGTGGTTAGAAAAGGATGCGGCGTTGTCTGCTTCGATCGGTTCCGCGGCGTTTACCGCATCCGCGCTATCTCCGTTTTCGCTGGGGATTCGGTTGTTGGAGTTTTTGTCTATAGCGGCGGGCTTTGTCTTGGCGTGGAGCGGGGGGCGGCGCCGCCGGCGCGGCGGCGCGGGGGACTTGCTGCTTTGGGTGTTTCTCGTCTGGGCGACGGCGCATCTTTTCAGCGACCGGCAGACGATCGCCCGCGCGCTTGGGATGCCGGTGCTGATGATCGTTGCAGCCTACGGTGTGTTCGCCATCGTGGGAAGCGAGCCGAGGCCAAAGGAACAGTCCAAATATGCGTCCTGCGTCAATCGCGGCGCGCTGAACCTTGGCGATATCCCGCCGACCGACACGAAACAAGGACATCAAAGCGCGTTTCATCCGGCGACGGGCGGCGCGGCGCGGCCCGCGAAGGGCGGCGGAGTCTATGCCGCAATGGAAGCGGATATCGCGTATCGCAACCAACAAGAACAATAGAAAACAGGGGGATTGAACAATGGAGAAATCCTATCAAGATATCAACGCGCAAACCATCGACCGCTGGGTCGAAAACGATTGGGAATGGGGCAGACCCATCACGCATGAGCAGTTTCTCGCGGCAAAAGCGGGGGATTGGAGCGTCGTCCTCACGCCGACCAAGCCCATTCCGGCGGACTGGTTTCCCGATCTAAAGGGACTCAAGCTGCTCGGCCTCGCCTGCGGCGGCGGGCAGCAGATGCCGCTCTTTACTGCGGCGGGCGCCAGCTGCACCGTGCTGGACTATTCCGAGCGCCAGCTGGAAAGCGAGCGTATGGTAGCGAAGCGTGAAGGGTATGAGATCGACGTCGTGCGCGCGGATATGTCCAAACCGCTGCCGTTTGCGGACGCGAGTTTCGACGTGATCGTGCATCCCGTCTCCAACAGCTACATTCGCGAGGTGGAGCCGCTTTGGCGCGAGTGTTTCCGCGTGCTCAAGCCCGACGGTGTGATGCTTTCGGGGCTGGACAACGGAATCAACTATATCTTCGACGACGAGGAGACCATGCTCACGCATCGTCTGCCGTTTGATCCGGTTGCGGATCCCGCGCTGATGGAAGAACTGCAAAAGACCGACTCCGGCGTGCAGTTTTCCCATACGTTTGAGGAACAGGTTGGCGGACAGCTCAAAGCGGGGTTTGTGCTGACGCATTTATTTGAGGACTACAACAGCGAGGGTAGGCTGTGCGAGTTGCATATTCCAACCTTTGTCGCCACCCGCGCGGTGAAACCAAAGGGGTAAGCCTGCTCAACGAGGTAACGCAATAAGCCGTCGGAATCATCCGGCGGCTTTTTCGCGCAGTTTTGCTTCGTTGAGCAGGTGATAGCCGTCCGGCTTCTTCTCCAGCAATCCTTCTTCACTGAGCGCTTTGAGCGAGCGAAGCAGATGGCGGTAACTTACGCCAAGCAGCTCCGCAACATCGATCAGCCGCTCGGAGAACACGCCGTTTTGCGCGGTTTGCAGCAGATATTCGCAGAGCCGCGATTCAAACGGGCGCAGTATGATTTCCGTCGTGTTGGCGACGCTGTCGTGTAGCTTGATCGCGAGTCCTTTCGCCGCGCGCAGCACAAACGGCAGGTGCGATAGCAGCGCCGGCGCATAGACGGACAGCGGCAGCCCGATGCAGACGACAGGGGAAACCGCCTGAACGGAGGAGATTGCCTCGCTTCTGCCCATCAACAGCTCGATATCACCCATCATCCCCTCGGAGACATAGTAGCACAGAAGGAGGTTTCGCCCGCTTTCATCACTCATGCAAACCTTCGCCTTGCCGGAAAGCAGAATGTAGAGATACGATATCTCCTGCTCCGCGCGGAGCATCCACTCGCAGCGGTCGAAGCGCAGCAGCACCGCCGCGCCGGGATCGATCCAATCCAGCCCGTATTCCGCGAGCGCGGGCAGGTATGGCGCGGGTAACTTTTGCTTTTGCATGCGGGTATCCTCTCAATCCGGTAATTTATCTTTAGTGTGACATATGTCATATGCCGCGTCAAGAATTCTGCCTATACTCAGGGTGTCTTCCATCGCGGCGAGCAATTTCACTCGCTGCCGCCAAGCAACCTAGACCCGGAGTGAACCCTGTTATGTATTATTTTGCGTCTCTACTGATCGGTATTTTGGTCGCGGTCATGATCGCGGTCAACGGCGGACTAACCACGTTTTACGGGGTTTATTCCGCCACGGTCATCATCCATATCGTAGGCTTGATTCTTATCGGCACGATCATCGGCGTTCGCCGTGAAAAGACGTTTGCCAAGCGTCTACCTTGGTATCTCTATATCGGCGGCGTGCTCGGCGGCGCGACGACTGCGAGCGTAAATTTTGCCTTTGGCAAGATCAGCCTGTCGGCAATCCTCGCTCTCGGTCTCTTCGGGCAGAGCGTTGCGGGCGCGCTGGTGGATCAATTTGGATGGTTCGGCATGCGAAAGCATCCGTTTCGCGCCCATCAAATCCCCGGTATCCTTTTGGTTGCGGGCGGCATCGGCTGGATGATGGGTGGAGACTTTCCGATCTGGCCTGTGCTGGCGGTGTTCGGCTCCGGCGTACTCTTGGTGATCTCGCGCTCCTACAATTCCCGCCTTGCGGACGAGACCAGCTTGTATATCAGCACGTTTTTCAACTATGTCTGCGGTCTGGCTACCGCAATCCCCGTGTTTTTACTGCTCGGCAGTCACGAGCCGGTCTGGGCGGGACTCGTGCTCGCGCCAAACTGGTGGGCTTACCTCGGCGGCGCGATCGGCGTCGCCACCGTTTGGCTCAGCAACGTTGTGGTCGTCAAAATTCCGCAGCTGTACATTACGCTTTTGATGTTTGTGGGTCAGGTGTTTACGGGTGTTTTACTGGATGCGCTGGGGTCCGGCGCGCTTTCTACCGCGAATCTCATCGGCGGGGCGCTGGTTGCGCTCGGCCTCGCGCTGAATCTGCTGTTTGAGCGGCACGCCTCCCGGCGGCTCACGGCGGAAATTAACGCGGCCGAATAACAGCCCCGAACCGCATAAAAACCGACGCGTCTGTACCAACGCGCCGGTTTTTTAATGTAATTTTAGATGTTTTCATTTACGCGAATAAATGTCTGAGAAACCC
>CAYVAO010000151.1:0-5605 GCA_964448895.1 uncultured Christensenella sp. | reverse complement strand
TTTTCATTTCACCGTCACGGAGTGTTTTATGATTATTTCTTATTGCACAAACAAAAAACGGAGGTGCTGCACACCTCCGAGAGATTCGTTATTTTCCAAATACGCGGGTTCGCACCGTCTCATTCCACTTGTCTTTTTCTTCCCGTATGGACGAATGCGCGCTCTCCTCAAACCAGATCCATTCCTTCTTTGGCGCTTCCAGCGCGTCAAACCAGGGTTTTGCGATCTCCGGCGGCGTGTTGCGATCATGCCTGCCCTGCGTAATGAAAACGGGCACGTCGAGCTTTTTGACGGTTTGATCAAACTTGCAGGTGATCACCTCGCGCCAAAGCTCGCGCAGATTATAATAAGCGCCGCGCGCATAGCCCGCAAGATCAAGCAGGGAATACTCCGGCGAGCGCAGGATGGGCAGCACCATGGAGGAAATCATGCCCTCTTTCTTGCCGCGCGCGGCCCCGCCGTACTTCGTCATGAGATTCCGTTTCACGGTCAGATCATCCAACGAGCGGTAGAAACCGTCGACCGGCGCACCAATTCGCGCGAGTTCCTTAAGCGCCTTGGTATCGCCTCGCTTTGTCGCCTCATTCAACACAAACTCATAGGAGATGCGCTCGTTCTCCGCGCCGTTGGCGAGTTGACCCGTGCCGATGTATGCCGCGATCTTTTCGGGAATTCGCAGGCAGAGCAGCACCCCGAGATAACTGCCGTAGCTGTGCCCGGCAAGATAAATCTTTTCCTGTCCATAGCGCGCGCGGAGCCAGTCGACCGCCGCGATCGCGTCGCCAATCACAAGCTCCATATCCATATGCTGCTCTGCCTGCGCGCGGGTATAGCTCTTTCCTGAGCCGCGCTGGTCAAAGCAGACAAGCGTGCAAACGTCCGTCAACGGGGCCTGAGCCTCCAGCACACAGTGGCGGTCGCATACGCCCGGGCCGCCGTGGAGAAACAGCAGTACAGGGTTTGATTCATCCGTACCGCGAATGCGAAAATCCAGCGTAGTGCCGTTGAGCGCGAGCTTGAGATGCTCGTCGATGGGATATGTTTTCTTCATCTTCTTCACTCCTCCTGCCGTCGATTCGCTCCGGCGGCTAGACAATTCCTGCTTGCACTATCTTACAACTTTATCGCTTTGGCGTACAGCATACGGCATAAACTTGTGAACTTCCTGCTAAGAATCCGTAAACACTCTTTTGCGAAATCGATCCGCGTTATCGATGCTTGAACCTTGTTGTGAATGAAAGAGACGAAATTGCATGAAAAGATTCCTATAACAAGAATAATTCCTGTTTTTATGCTTGAAGTCGAAAGACTATCTGTCACCGGTACTCAATTGCTCTGAAAAGAGCGGAATGCTATACTGTAGCCAGTTTTAACGCAAATCTCCACACGGTGTGCGCGAAGCATTCCCGCTCACCGTCAGGAAAGGACCTTGCATGACCAACCGAACCAAACGCGCGCTTCGGCTTTCGCTTTCACTCTGCCTGGCGTTTCTACTGAGCGCCTGTGCCCTGCCTTCTCCCGTACCGGTGGACGACGGCTCTCCAACCGTCGCCTCCGACTTTACGCCGAGCACTGTAGCGAGTTCCGAGCCTGCCGCTTCCGGCGAATACGTTGTGGACACCACGGATATGGCGGGAAACAACATTCGCCTGACCGCTTATCCGGAGCGAATCGTCGTTCTCGATCCTGCGGACTGTGAGATTCTCTACGCCATCGGTGCCGGGCCTAACATCGTCGGCCGCTCGTTGAGCTGCGATTATCCCGCCGAGGTCAATCTACTGCCATACGCCACCGCAAACGGCAAGAACGATCCGGATGTGTTGCTCCTTCGCGAACCGCAGGTCGTCGTCATGGGCCCGGAAGACGCGGCGGATGCGGATCTAATCGCCGCTCTCACCGGCGCGGGCGTCGCCATCGTGGTCACCAACGTAACGGACATCAACAACATGTACGGCGCGATCTCGCTGCTGGGCGCGATCTCAAACCATGTATCCGAAGCAAACACGCTGGTTTCCCAGATGATTACCTCTATCGCGGCGCTGCAAACCAAGGTTTCTTCCCACAGCGAAACGGTCTATCTGGAGCTCACACCGCTTGCAAGCGGTGCGACGACGTTTGGCAGCGGCAACATCTTCACTGCGCTGGTTTCGCTGCTTGGGTATCACAACGAGTTTGAGGATCAGACCGGCTTAATCAGCGTCACGCAGGATCAGGTCGTTGGGCGTTCGCCCGACTATATTATCACCGTGTCGCGGGATCGCTCCGCGGATGAAGCCGCGAGTACAACCCTTGATCCAAACGCAACCACAGATCCAAATGCAACGCCCGATCCAAACGCCGCTGCCGCTACGCTGACCGGCCCTGCCGAAATCCTCGCGCGCAGCGAATGGGCGCAGGTGGACGCGGTAAAGAATCAGCGCGTGTTCTACATCGATTCCGCGCTGATTACACGCGCTGGTCCGCGCATTCTGGACGGGCTCAACGCGCTCTATACAGTACTCTATGAAAACAAGCAACCGGAGTTCAAATAAAGAGATCGCCGGAAATGTATCTCGCGTGCATGCAACAAAACAACGCTCCGGCAAGCCGGAGCGTTGTTCATTGTCGAATTGGTTCCTACACGTTATGCAATCGCCGTGAAGGCTTCCTTGTCCATACCGCAGACGGGGCAAACCCAATCTTCAGGCAGGTCTTCAAACGCGGTGCCCGGGGCAATACCGTTATCGGGGTCGCCAACCTCGGGATCATATACATAACCGCAAACGCACTCATACTTCATACTACACAACACCTCCTGCTTGAATTGAACCAGCTGGCCGATGCTAAACGCAAGAATGCGCTCCGGCAGTTTCGTTCTGGTCTCAATATAGCAAATCTAAATTGTAAAGACAAGTAAAATCGATGTTTTCTCACGCCGATTCTACCGGAAGAACACATATGCAACAAATATGATCCATGTTGATATGGAAAAAACGGGCGGCATTTCTGCCGCCCGTGCCAATGATTCGTTTACTCCGCTTTGCCGATGCTACGATACACATCTTCAAAATAGGTCACGATCTTGGTATCATTCTCCCAGGTTTCCAGCTGCGTGTTCCATGCGGTATCCGCATTCTTGGCTACCACTGCGGCCTTGACGGCGTCATGCGCGTCCGTGAGCGAGAGCTCGCCCGCGGGTTCGCTGCCAACAAGCTGGAGAATGTAGAACACATCGTCCACGAGGATCACAGCTGTGTGTTCGCCATCCTTGAGCAGACCGACCGCTTTGACCAGTTCGGAGTTCCACGTCGTGTCTTCGCCGCCGATATACATCAGTAAGCCGGTGTCGACAAACGACGGATAGTCGGTATACATCGTATCTTCGCCGTATTGCTTGAGCACGTCTTCAAAACTCGTACCGGCTTCCAAAGAAGCATATGCTTCGTTCGCCTTCTCGCGCGCGTCTTTAATGTACTCTTCATACAGCGCGTCCGCGGCGGCCTTCTTGGTCAGATAATCACTCACGATCGCCGCGCCGCCTTCAATGTCGTTGACAGTCACGTTGATGCCCGTATCGGTTGCCGCCGCGCCCTGCGCGGTGTATTTATCGGCAAGCGCCGCGAGCGCCGCCGCGCCATACTGCGCTTCCAGCGTGGTCAGTTCGTCCTTGAGCGTGGTGTAGTCGGTTGAAACCTCACCCGCGGGAGAGATGGAGATGGAGCGCACGCGCACATAGCCTTCCGGCGTATAGAGCATCGGGTCTCCGCCGATTTTCTGATAATCTTCCGCAGCCGCGCCAAAGTCCGCGGGCGTGGTGGTGTAGGAATCCTTCTGGGACTTCAGCAGATCGGTGTAATAGGTTTGAATCTCTTCATCCGTTGCGGTGATGTCCTTGGTCACCATTGCTTTCAGCGCGTCCTTGAGAGCCGCGTTGGTGTATTGCTCCGTCATATAAGCGCGGAATCCATCGACATCCATATCCATGCCCGCCGCATCCAGCTGCTCCTGGAAGATCTCCAGTGTGCGCGCTTCCACATCGGTTGCGCCTTCGCTCTGTGCCTGCGAACGGAAGCTGTCGGTGTAATACGTCATCTGGTCTTCAACCTGTTTGGTAACCTCGGCTGTTTGTTCGTCCGTGAGGGTCACACCAAGCAGATTTGCTTCATAAAGCTGGATCTTGTCAGCAACCAGTGTGGAGATGACGCTGTCCTGCATCGCTTCTACATCGGCGTCCGCCGTCGGCGCGCTCATACCATAGGCAGAGTACATCGAAACCATGTAGTCGTACTCGTCCATGATATCGCCCTTGGTGATGGTGTAATTATCGCCAATCTTAACAGCGACCTCATCGCGGCTCGGATCGGCAGTTGCAGTTGCGTCCGACGCGGTTGCATCAGATGCGCTGGCATTCGCGTTTTTGCCCGCGCAAGCCGCAAAAGACAGCGTCAGGGCGACTGCTATCAGCACGGAAAGCGCCTTTTTCCAGGTGTTGTTCATCATAATCGGTTTCTCCCTTGTTTATTCAGCGCCTCAGCGCAGTGGAAACGATGTGGTTCTGCTTGGCAAACACCCCGAGCCGCGCATGTGATCCTGTAACAATCACATTCCGGCATGGTGCAATGCCGCTGTTTCGGGTTGTTGCCACGCTGTCCATTATATGCCTGCGTCGCTGTCAACGCAACGAACAATTGTGTAAAGGAATTGTGGCAGTTTGCCCGTGATCGCCTCAGCACTGGCGTTTTTCTGCCTTATTTCAATCGCGGGCGGATCGCTCGCGATGAGCTTTGCGCCCTCGAAGCCGGTAACAGCCGAGATCAACTTGCCGCCGTCGAGCCGCGCGCGCTCGGAGAAGCGCAACCGCGCCTCACCTTCGCGCACGGTGACGCTCTCGATAAACGCGCGAGCGGCATACGCCTTGACTTCCGAAATGCGCATGAGATTTGTCACGCTTTCCGGCGGCTCGCCATAACGGTCGATAAACTCTTCCGTCACGTCCATCATGCTCTCCGCGCCGTCGATCTCCGCGATTCTGCGATAGGCTTTGAGGCGCATCAGCTCGCTCGGCACATAGTCGTGCGGAATATGCGCGTCGATCGGGATATCCACACTGGTCTCGGTAACCGGTTCGAGATTTCTCCCCTGCTGTTCGTCCACCGCCCTGCGGATGAGCTTGATGTAATATTCGTAACCAACGTCGGTGATGTGTCCGTGCTGCTCCGCACCGAGTAGCGATCCCGCGCCGCGAATCTCCAGATCCCGCATTGCGAGCTGGAACCCCGCGCCGAACTGCGTGAACTCGCGGATGGCCATGAGCCGCTTTGCCGCTTTTTCGTTCATCACGCGGCCGGTCTGCACGGTGAAATACGCGTATCCGATCCGGTTGGAGCGCCCGACTCTGCCGCGCAATTGATAGAGTTGCGCAAGGCCCATCTTGTCCGCCTCCAAAACGATCATCGTGTTGGCGTTGCCGATGTCGAGCCCGCTTTCGATGATGGTAGAGCAAAGCAGGATATCATACCGCTGCTCCAAAAAGTCGAGCATCGCGTTTTCCAGCTGTGTTTCGCCCATCTGCCCGTGCGCAATGACGATGCGCGCTTCCGGCACGAGCGCTTCCAGCTTCCTGAGC
>CAYVAO010000150.1:0-5638 GCA_964448895.1 uncultured Christensenella sp. | reverse complement strand
AAGCTACTACAACTGCACCAATGAGATTCTCGCAGGTCTTGGTCAGATGTATCTCGCGGACGAGCGCTTCACAAAGAACATCGATCAATACGGCGCAGGTACGGCGAAACTCATGAGCGACGCCATCGCGATCTATTGCAAACAGTAACACAAAACCCGGCGTGGAAGCATCCTCGCCGGGTTTCGTTATTCGTTTCGTTCTTTTAGATATTATCCCGTTGCATCTTTGCGCGAAACACCAATATAGCCGCAATCAACATCGCCACAGCGTAGGCAATCACCCACCAAAGATGCGGCATAATCGACGCATAGTCGCCATTCAGCGCAGCTCTGCCTGCGTCGACCGCGTGCGCAAACGGTAGCGCATACGCAATCTTTTTAAACACACCGCCCACCAAATCCAGGTCAAACCACGTTCCGCTGAGCCAGGCCGAAAGGTTGGTCAAAAGCGCGCCGCAGATGCCGCCAACCTGTTTGTCGGTCAGCGCACTGCCGCAAAGCAGCCCGATTCCGATGAAGAACGCCGCGGCGGGCAGCGAAACCACCGTTGCGAGCAATACGTTGATCGTCAAACGCATGCCCAGCAGTCCTGCCACCGCATAGCAGAGCAGTACCTGTACGAGCGCCATCGGCAGCAACGGCAGCGTGTAGCCGAGAATATAGTCGGTGGAGCGCATCGGTGAAGCGAACAGCCGCATCAAAAACGAAGTTGTTCTGTCCTTGCTGATCAGCGTCGCTGAAAAGAGCGAAATAAACGAGAGCCCGAAGATCGCGATTCCCGGCGAAAGTTGTTCCAGTTGGAATAAATCGACAGGAATATTGCGCTGAATTGCGGTGAGCAACAGAAGCAATACCACTGGAAAACCGAGTCCAAAGGCGAGATTCAGCGGATCGCGCAGCATTTCTTTCGTGTTTCTGCCGGAAAAAGCCGTCATGGCATTCATGCAATCGCCTCCGTCTCTGTTGCCAACGCGATAAACGCGTCTTCAAAGTTTTTCGCGCCCGTTTGCGCAATCAGTTCCGGCACGGTTCCGATTGCGACCAGCTTGCCCTTTGCCATGATGCCCGCGCGGTCGCTGAGCGCCTCCACTTCTTCCAGATAGTGCGTGGTAAGCAGTATCGTAACCTGCCCCTTCAAGCGCCGCACAACCGTCCATAGCTCGCGACGGGCGATGACGTCCAGCCCCAGCGTCGGCTCGTCGAGAAACAGTATCTTCGGGTTTGAAATCAACGCCATGCCGATGCTGAGTCTGCGCTGCATACCGCCGGAGAGCGTCTTTGCTTTGGCTTTTGCCACTTCTGTCAACCCCAGCTGTTCCGTCGTCTCCTTCGCTTTCCGCTCCGCATCTGTTCCGCTTGCGCCATAGATGCGCGCCATCAGCGCAAGGTTCTCCAGTACGCTTAGGTTTCGCGCGACCGCCGTCTCCTGCGGCGAGACACCGTTGTGCGCCTTAGCGTGGATTGCATCGCGCACGATGCTATCGCCCAATAACAGCGCGTCTCCGCTTGTCGGCAGCGTCAGCCCGCTGAGCATCTTGATCGTGGTCGTTTTGCCTGCCCCGTTGACGCCAAGCAGCGCAAACAGTTCGCCTTCTTTGATCCGTAGCGTCAAGTCGTCTACCGCGCGCTTTGCGCCATAGGCTTTCGTGAGTGCATTGGTTTGAATTGAAAACTCCATATGACCGTCCTTTATCATTCTTTCGCGCGCTTTTCCACGCGCCCCTTGATTTCGTCAAAGATCTCTTCGTCAGATTCTCCCGCAGGTCTCTCCGGATCGGGTTCGGCGTTCTTTTGAAAGATCGCGCTCGCAACCTGAGAGAGAAACACGTCGTTTTTGATCATCGCGAGTCCAGTTGCCTCGTCTCCCAACACCACGAGACTATCCCCCGGCTGTATGCCGAAGATCTCTCGCGCATCCTTTGGGATCACGATCTGTCCTTTTTCGCCGACTTTGACGGTTCCGAATATATGCTTGCCCTTTGGCGCGTACATGAAACTCCTTCTTTCGTATGACTAGTATGATTTTTCCTACTTTTCATTCCGTAATAGTTATAGCGCAACTTCTTGTCCCTGTCAAGCGCAAAAAAACGCCTCGTTTCCGAGGCGATCGCTGCATGATGAAGTTTGTTGCTGATCAGCCAAACACGCCGAGGTGCTCCAGCAAGATTCGCACTCCGATGAGCACGAGCACGATACCGCCGACCAGCGTCGCGCGATCCTGATACTTTGCCCCGAATTTCTGCCCGATCGCGACGCCGAGCATGGAGAGCAGGCACGTCGTCACTCCGATTGTTGCAACGGAAGGCAGAATCTGAACGTTGAGAAACGCAAACGAGATGCCGACCGCGAGCGCGTCGATACTGGTCGCAAACGAGAGCCCGACCAGCTCCTTTAGGTCAAGCTTGTCCTCTACCGGACACTCCGCCTCGCCGCCGCTCTTGAGCGCGTCGTAGATCATCTTTCCGCCGATCATAGAGAGAAGCGCAAACACGATCCAATGATCCACGCTGGTGATCAGGTGCTCAAACTGCTTGCCTAGCAGCCAACCGATCAACGGCATCAGCGCCTGAAATCCGCCGAAGAAGAGGCCGATGATTCCGGCGCGCTTCCAGCTCATCTCGCGCAGATTCAGTCCCTTACAGGTTGATACCGCGAAGGCATCCATCGAGAGCGCAACCGCAGTGAGTAATAATTCAATCCAAGTCATTCTTATTTATCCTTGCTTATTTATCTTTGCCTATTTATCTTTGCCTATTTATCTTTGCTTCTTTAACTTTGATTATTCATCTTTGCTTCTTTATCTTTGCTTCGTCGTCATTCTTCATGACGAATTTTCATAGAAATAATCTCCGCCGCACGCTCCATATTGCGCGCGTCTTCTTCCGAAAACCGGTTTCGCAGCGGGCTGTCGATATCCAAAACGCCGAACGGTTCGCCGTTTTGTTTGCGGAGCACGACGACGAGCTCGCTGTTACTCGCGCTATCGCATGCAATGTGTCCCGGAAACGCATGCACATCGTCCACGCGCTGTGTGCGGTTCTCCGCCATCGCCGCGCCGCAAACGCCTTTGCCAATCGCGATACGCGTACAGGCCGGCTTTCCCTGAAACGGTCCGAGGCGAAGTTCACCTTGTTCGAGCAGGTAGAATCCCACCCAGTTGATCTGCGGCAGCAAATCGTTTAAATACGCGCTGGCGTTGGAGAGCGTGGTGATTGCGCCGTCTGTTTCGTCCAACAGGTCGCTCAGCTGTTCAACAGATGAGATCATTTCGTTGTGCATCAATCGCCCTTCCTTCATCTTTTTGCGCGCATAACTGCGCTAAAATTTCTGCGGTTAATCTTTGTTACGATATCTTTGCAAATTGATGATAACCTCGCCATTTTACCGTTTTATAATAGATTGATTTTTTACGGGAAACCGGCGGACCATTCGCAATATTATAATCGAAGACACTCCGCTTTACAAGTTTTCTGTTGCATGATAGAGTAGAAAACGGAATCGAGGTTCGTTATGAAGCTGGAAAAGCGAAGACAATTCATCATCAATTTTCTTTATTTCGCTATCATTCTCGGCATTGTCATCCTGATCGCGCGCTACGCGCTCGGGGTGCTGATGCCGTTTCTCATCGCGTTTCTGGTCTCTCTTTTACTCAAGCCCGCGGTCGCGATACTTCACAGCAAACTCAAGCTTCCGCGCGGACTTGTCGGCATCGTTTTGGTCGTTGTGTTTTACGCGCTTGTTGGGTTGTTGTTGACCGTCATCGGCGTTCAGCTGTTCTCCGCTGCGAAGTCGTTCTTCCTGACGCTTCCTTCGCTGTATGCCAACACCATCATGCCTTGGATGAACCGTGCGTTTGACTCGTTGCAAGAATTCGCAGCGCGTCTTGATCCGGATGCAGCCGCGGCTTACAATGTCGTATCCGCAAACGTGACAACCTCTTTGGGGGACGCTGTGGTAAGCATTTCCAAGAGTGTCGTCACCTGGGTCACGAGTTCGACATTGAAGGCGCCAAAGCTCCTGCTCAACCTGCTGATTATGGTGATTTCAACCATATTCCTCACGGCCGATTTTCCGAAGATTCACGCGTTTGTCATGCGTCAGTTTTCCGACCACTGGAGAGAACTACTGCATAACGCTCGCGTCCAGCTGGGCCGTACGCTTTGGAGCTATATCCGTTCCTATGCCATGATTTTGGTGATCACGTTTACGGAGATTTTCGTTGGGCTGAGCATTATCGGCATCAACAACGCCGCGGGAATCGCCGTCGCAATCGCAATATTCGATATTCTCCCCGTTGTTGGCAGCGGGCTTGTTCTATTGCCCTGGACGATACTGACGTTGATCTCCGGCAATCTGACGACGGGCATCGGGCTTGCTATCCTCTACGTGGTGGTCATCGTCGTTCGCCAGATCATGGAGCCAAAGATCGTTGGCGACCGCGTTGGGTTGCATCCGCTTGTCACGCTGTTGAGCATGGTGCTTGGAACCTATATTTTCGGCGGAATCGGACTTCTAGGCTTGCCAATTACAGTCGCGCTGATTCACGCGCTCAACAAGCAGGGCGCGATTCATCTTTACCGAATGAGCGACGACGAGGCTTGCGAGGGCGCAACTTCGGATGCGTCTTCGTCCGATCAATCGGGCGTCGTTGCGCCAGTTGAAACTTCAGCCGATTCGAATCCGCCGACTGCTTCTGTCCCTGCAAGCCCCGCGCAAAGTAAAAAGAAACACTCTAAACGAAAATAAGTCTTTGTTTTATTCACAAAAGGAAAGATAAACTTTATCTGGAAGAAGGCGTTTTCATTGGCTCTCGCAATCGCACACCGCGGTTTCTCCTCGCGCTATCCGGAAAATACCATGCTCGCGTTTGAGCGCGCGCTTGAATTGGGCGCAGATGGCGCAGAGTTTGACGTTCAACTCACAAAGGACGGTATTCCCGTCGTATTTCACGACGAAAGTCTCCTGCGCATTACGGGCGAGGATCGGTTCGTCAAAGACCTGACGCTCGGCGAGCTGAAGCAATACGATCTTTCTTACAAGTTTGCGGGTCAATGTCCCGTACAGCGTATTCCTACGCTGGAAGAGTATTTCACTCTGGTGCAGAAGCGCTCGTTTCTAAGCATTCTCGAATTCAAAACCGCGATCTTCGAATATGACGGCATCGAGCAAAAGGTGATCGACATGATTCGTGCGTGCGGTTTAAGCGAGCGGATCGTGTTGTCTTCGTTCAACCACTACACGCTTTTGCGCTGCAAAGAGATCGCGCCGGAGCTTCCCTGCGGAATTTTGTATGAATGCCGCATCGCAGAGCCGCAAGATTATTGCAAGCGTCTCGGCATGCAGTATCTGCATCCCGATTATCGCTTCTTGAGCGATCCCGAACTGGCAAAATATGATGCAGCCGGTGTCAAGACCAGCCCCTGGACGGTGGATGGAGACGATGAGATTTTCTATCTGCTGGGTCAAAAAAACATATTCGCGATCATGAGCAACAAGCCGGATCGCGTGCTCGCTCTGCGGGACGGGAAATAATCGTCAGGTAAAACAAACATTTGCTTTTTTGCAAGCGAATACCATTAGAGGATTCTTATGAAGAGCCTGTAGTTGGTGGGTGGAACAATGGGTGTAGGAAAGCCGA
>CAYVAO010000149.1:0-5652 GCA_964448895.1 uncultured Christensenella sp. | reverse complement strand
GCAATGGACTTTTTCCGTCTGCCGGTGCCAAGATATTGCGTACTTGCCATGTTCTTGTTCTCCTCTCGTTACTTCAGCTTCAGCGGCTGGGGCATTTGCGCGGCGTTCTTGTGCTCGGGGCCTGCATAAATGCGGACCTTCTTGAGCATTTTGTCGCCGAGCGGGCCCTTGGGCATCATGCGGCGGATCGCCTCGTAAACGGCGAACTCCGGCTTGGTGGCGAGCAGCGTGCGATAGCTAACCTCGCGGATGCCGCCCGGATAACCGGTGTGGTGGATGTGCTTCTTCTGATCCAGCTTTTTGCCGGTCAGGCGCACTTTGCCCGCATTCACGATGATTACGTGATCGCCGGTATCGACGTGCGGGGTGTATATGGGCTTATGCTTCCCTCTGAGAATCGCTGCTACCTGGGAAGAAAGACGGCCTAAGACCATGTCTTGTGCATCCACAACGTACCAGCTACGCTCGACGGTTTCGCCCTTTGCCATATAGGATTTCATGGCGATTCCTCCATCATATCATATCGATTGAATTCTGTTGTGTTCTCGAGTCCAGACTGCCGGGGCTGTGGCGACTGAATCCCAATGGCACACCGATTAGTTTAACAAACGCTCTGGTTGGTGTCAACCCCGAAAACGAAGAAAAGCGCTGGTTTCTGCACGTTTCGAGCGGTGATTCAGCGTATTTTTTCGTAAGCTGCGAAAACACGCTCCGCCCAACGCGAAAGGGAGTAGGTTTGCTTGACGCGATCGGCCGTCTGCACCAAAGCATCGCGCTGTTCTTGCGTATTGCCCTGCTGGAACACACGGGAGATCGCAGCCGACAGCGCGGCGGCATCCTGCGGCGGAAAGAAGGCCTCTTTCGGAAGCGCGAGATCTCTTTGCGCGTCGATTGCGCTGGCGAGCACCGGCGTGCGGCAATACGCCGCCTCGACGAGCGCATAGCAAAAACCTTCTTGCCTACTGGGAGAAAGAAACACGTCCGCCATGCGATAATAAGAGCCGACGTCCTCGCGCGGGGGCAGTAACAGAATCCAATCCGGCAGCGTGTCTACGCAGAGCTGTGCCAGAATGCGCGCGCGGACGCTCTCCAGCTTGGAGGAAAGCGCGATCGCGAGCGTGGCAGGAATATGTTCGCGTTCGCGCAGGAGGCGAACCGCCTCCACCGCGAGGTCCACACCCTTGACCTCGAAGTTATAGCCGAACATGAGCGCGAGCTTCGCTCCTTCCGGCAACGCAAGAGAAGCGCGAACGGAAGTATCGTAGTGATCCAATCGTTCAAATGCGATGGCGTTTTCCGCAACGTCGACGCGCTCTTTCGGTACGCCGTCTGCAATCAAGTGTGACGCGACGGACGCGCTGCAGCAGACAAAGCGCGAAACAGAGCGAAAATACAGCATGTGTGGCAAGCGCAGGACTGGATTTTTTGGAAGCGAAATATGGTTGTGCAGGTGCAGCACGGTTTTCACGCGGTGCCCGCAGGTCTTGATCGCGAGCCAAGCCGCGACCTTCTGGCTGAAATGAATAAAGTGCTCGTGCAGAATCGTTGAGTTCGTTTCTCCCAACAGCATTCGAACCTGATGATAATAGGAAAAAAATCCGCCCGGTTTCAAAAAACGCACGTCGTGCGATTGCGAAAAATCCTGCGCCCAGGCGCGTTCGCTCGCACGCGGCGGCAACACGTAGACCATCCTTCCACCACGATCGGATAAAAACTGTTCCAGCGCGGAAAGGGACGCGATAAAATTGCCCGCGTACGGCGCGCCGTAGTCGGTCAGGTGGAGAACGATGTGTTGATCGGGTGTGTGAGCCATGGGAACGCCTTTCATCGCAAATCTTGCGTTACGTGCTTTTGCAGTGCATCAAGACGTAGTCATTATACAGGACAACGGGGTGTGATCTCAATCCGTTTCGCCAGATAATCCATGAACCGTAGTTTGCATCCTTGCGAAGATATATTTTTAGTTCAATTAAGTAGAATGCTCTTTCAACGAACAAAAGATGATATAGTAAAAAACAGATGGAGGCACGCATGTGCGAATGACATATTACGCTACGCGTGCCAATGCAGCATAAGACTGCTGCGAGAAACAAACGGAATAAAGGAGGAAATTTTGATGAAGCTTCGTAAGTTGACTGTGTTCCTGCTGGTGCTCTTACTCGCGCTTTCGTTTGCCTGTAAAGCGAAAACAGAAGAACCCGCTGTCGCAGAAGCGACCGCAACGCCAGAACTGACTCCCGAACCCGCACTGGACAAAGACCTTGCAATTTTGTACACAAACGACGTACACTGCGCGGTGGACAGCGCCATTGGCTACGCCGGTGTTGCCGCACTCAAAAAACAATTGCTCGATGACGGCTGCTATGTGGCGCTGGTCGATGCGGGCGACGCTGTGCAAGGCGACGCGATCGGCACGCTCTCGAAGGGGAGCTATATCATCGACATCATGAATGAAGTGGGCTACGACGTGATGACGCCGGGCAACCACGAGTTTGACTACGGCATGGATCGCTTCTTTGAGCTGCGGGACATGGCAAAATTCCCGATTGTTTCTGCAAACTTTATGGACAGCGCCACGGGAAAGGCTGTGCTTGATCCGTATGCGATGCTCACTTTCGGCGGCATTCAAGTTGCGTTCGTTGGCGTTAGCTCACCGATGACTATTTCAACCTCCACACCGACGTTCTTTCAGGACGCAAACGGGAACTTTATCTACGATTTTAGTCAAAAAGACGGTGCCGATGCGTTTTATGCGGTCATTCAAGCCGCGGTAGACGCGGCAACAGCCGCCGGAGCGGACTATGTGGTCGCGCTGACGCATTTGGGTATCGACGCGTCGACATCCCCGTATACGTCGAGCGAGCTCATCGAAAATACGCGCGGGATCAATGTGGTGATCGACGGGCATTCGCACAGCACGGTGGAGTGCGAGCGCGTGAAAAACCTCGATGGCGAGCGCGTACTCTTAACACAGACTGGAACCAAGTTGGAAGCGGTGGGCCTGCTCTACATTACAAAAGACGGCAGCATCTCCACCGGACTGGTCAAGGATTACACGGAGAAAGACACAGCCACGGAAGCCTACATTGCCACGATTCAGGCGCAGTTTGAAGAGCTGCTCAATGAAGTGGTCGCAAAGACGGACGTTGATCTGACGATCTTTGAACCGGGTACCGATCCTGCGGTTCGCATCGTGCGCAACAGCGAGACAAACCTCGGCGACTTGTGCGCGGATGCTTACCGCTATATCTCAGGCGCGGACATAGCGTTTGTCAACGGTGGCGGCGTGCGTACGGATATCCCGAAGGGAGACATCACCTACGGACAGATCATCAAGGTGCATCCGTTTGGCAACGAGCTTTGCATGGTAGAAGCAACCGGGCAGGAAATCTTAGATGCGCTGGAGATGGGCGCGCGGGTCACGCCGGAGGAGAACGGCGGATTCTTGCAGGTCTCCGGACTGACGTATGAAATCCACACCTACATTCCGACCTCCGTCAAACTGGATGAAAACAACATGTTTGTCAGTGTGGACGGGGACTATCGCGTGAAAAACGTGATGGTGGGCGGAGAACCGCTCGATCTGACCAAGATATATACGCTGGCTTGCCATAACTACCTGCTCAAGAACGCGGGCGACGGCTATACCATGTTCCAGGACAACAAGTTCCTGCTGGATTCCATCATGATCGACAACCAAGTGCTCATCAACTACATCGTTGACGGGCTGGGTGGCGTGGTCGGCGCGGACTATGCAGACGCGCATGGACAGGGACGCATCGTTGCGGTAGAATCCGCTCCATAAAAAGTAACTTCACGCAAACAAACAAATCGGCCGGATTGCTCCGGCCGATTTGTTATATGAGACTAAGTCGCTTGCGATAACTACTAAATCGCCTGCAATAGTTGAAGCAGATCCTCAAACGAGCACACTACGCGCTCGACCGCGGGATGATGGTAAAACACGCAAAATCCCTCCGCTCCGTCAAACGGCGCGCTGGTTTGCGACCAGAGCAGGATACGCTTGTTTGCGGCGGTCGCGAGCGCGATGCCCAACTCCGCATGCGTGCCAAACCGACCGGGCAGCAGCAAAACGACGAGTTCCGCCTCCGCAACCCCGCGCGATTCGTTGGACGCGACCTCGCGCTTGCGCTCATCCGGCGTTTGGGAGACGTCGCCGTGTGTCGTCCAATTATAGGTACGCACATGTCCGCCCGCTTCGAGCACTGCGGCGGCCTGATTCACTTTTTCGGCGTTCCCGACGCCGCTTGCTACATAAAACTTCATCCTGGTGAAAGCACCTCGTCGTCGTCCTCTTCACAGGCACATTTGCCCGGAACCGCGCCTTTTTCCAAATCCTCCGCGCGAAGGCCCGGGCCCGGATCACCGATCAGCCAATGCTTGCGGCAAAGGCCGATGTATTTGTCGCTTGCGCCGAGGACGACCTGTTCGCCGACCTTGGTGATGCCGCCTTTACCGTCGAGACGAGCGTTGTTGGTCGCCTTCTTACCGCACCAGCAGATGGTCTTGACTTCCTCAATCGTATCTGCCCGGGCAAGCAAACGCGCGCTGCCGGGAAAGAACTCGCCGCGAAAATCTGTCTTGAGGCCGTAGCAGATGATCGGAATATCATAGTCGTCCACGATGGGCAACAGCATATCCACCTGTTCGACGGAGAGGAACTGCGCTTCGTCGATGATGATACAGTCATATTCATGATTGCGCACCTTCTTCCAGTCGATCTGGTCGAAGAGGATGCAGTTTGCTTCCAACCCGCTGCGGGAGCGGATGGTGTATACGCCGTCGCGCGTGTCCACGCCGGGTTTGACGAGCAGCGCCTTCTTGCAGCGCTCCTGATAATTATACCAGACCATGATGGCGTTTGCGGTCTTGCTGGAACCCATTGCGCCATAGCGGAAATAAAGTTTTGCCATAAGCCCTCCTAAAGGAAAGGTAGTAGTCAAAATGATTGATATGTAATCAGTATACTTGAAATTGGAATCTTGGAAAAGCGAAAAAAAGAAGAGACGCCGCGGCGAATGCGAAATCACCGCGGCGCCAGACTGAATGTCATGCGAAACCGGCAGAGATTACCTGCGGCCTTTGTCGTAGGGGATGCCCTCGGCCTTCGGCGCGCGGGACTTCTTGCTCGTGAGGATCAAGACGATCATCGTCACGATATAGGGGAGCATCAGGTAGATGTATTCGCTGGCCTTGATGTTTTCAAATTTCGGCAGAAAGGGAATACTTCCGCTGTAGGAACCGAGAATTTTGAACAGTGCGAAGAACAGCGAAGCACCCAAGATATTCAGCGGTTTCCAGTTACCAAAGATCATGACGGCGAGAGCGAGGAAGCCGTAGCCAGCGACCGTGGACTGGAACGCACTGCCGGCTGCCAGCGTATACGCAAGGCCGCCGATGCCGCCGAGCACACCGGAGATGAACACACCGGCATAGCGCATACGGTAGACGTTGATGCCGACGGAGTCAGCGGCTTGTGGATGCTCACCACAGGCGCGAAGACGGAGGCCAAAGCGCGTTTTATAGAGCAGCACCGCCGCAATGATGAAGAGGAATACCGCCCAGATCGTCGTCTGATAGAAACTCTTAAACAGGAACGCCTGAAAGAAGTTCGCCTTGACCGCGATGCCA
>CAYVAO010000148.1:0-5686 GCA_964448895.1 uncultured Christensenella sp. | reverse complement strand
GCGAGGGGTTATCCCCGCCGCCGAGTGCGGTCGAGACTGCCCGAATGAACGCCGCGCGGTCGCCCGCGTAGTTTCTCAGCTCAATGCGATACGGGCGGGTCAATACGGGGTCTGCCAGAGCCGCGATCTGTTCCGCATCGACCGGAATCGAAGCAGCCAGCGGCAATAGAATCTCTTGCGCGCAACGAAGCTCCTGAAGGGTTTTGATCTGATCGGTGAACACATGAACGCCGTCTTCCAGCAACGTTGCTGAGAACCCGCGCGAAGTCGTCTCCTTGTGCAGGATCGCCCCGAATCCAACGGGCGGAACAAGCAATATATCCATAGGCTTGGACAGCTTGGTCCGCTGCGGCAGGGGTACGTCCTTTTCCAGCGCGGCGAGGGCTTTGGTATGCGCTTCGAGGATATCCTGAACGTGCTTTTCTTCGGTTTCATCCGCAGCGGTCGGCGGAACATACGCGGTGACGGCCTCTTCCGCCTTCGTTCCGGCGATTGCGCCGAGCGCGAGGAGGATGGAGGGAATCACAAAACGCGTTTCTTCGCTTTGCAGCGCGGCAATCAGCGCGTCCGCGTCCCGCTCGTTGGCAAACGCGCCAAGCAGGCGGGCGGCGTTCTTTCGCGCTTTGGGTTCGGGGGCTGTCAGCGCGGCGTAAAGAACGGCACGGTCGGCGAAGATACGCTCCAGTGTCTCCCGCGCGGCCCGCTTCTTCGCATGTGCGGCGAGAGCGGAAAGCGAGGTGACGGGTTCGGTTGCAATCGTGGAGACCAGAACTTGCAGTTGCTGTTCTGTAACGACTGCTTCTTCTTGCCGCGGAACCGCGGGCACTTTGGGCGCATATTTCGGGCCGGAGAAGGGCTTTCGCTCCGCGTAAGGCTTACCCTGTGAATAGGGCTTTTGACCGGAATACGGTTTATATTCGGAATTGGATTTTTTATCAGAATATGGCTTGTTGCCGGAATAAGATTTCTTTTCGGAATAAGGCTTATTTTCAGAATAAGGCTTATTCTTGGAATATGGATTGCTTTCAGAATAGGGCTTGCTTTCGGAAGAGGGTTTGCCGGAGTAGGGCTTTTTTTCGGAAAACGCCCGTTTCTCTCCATAGGGCTTTGCCCCGCGCGGGGCGGGCTTTTGGCCTGTATGCGGTTTTCCGCCGGTGGTGCCGTGTGAAGATGCTCCGCCGGAGGGCGGGCGCTTGCCTGATGAGTTATCCATTCGTTGCCGCTTTCTTGATAATCGTTAATATCGTTTGGGTTCCGTCCGAGCGTGTATCCTCACACATCCGCTCGGCATACTGCGCGCGCTGCTGATACACCTCGTCGATGGCTGCGACCAGAGAATCCGTCGTCGCCGTGTTTTGGTCGACCACCTTTGCGTATCCTTTTTTCTCCATATAATTCGCGTTGAGCAGCTGATCCCCGCGTGAGCTCGCGGAGGTCAACGGCACGAGCACGCTGGGCTTGTTGAGCGCGAGCAGCTCAAACACGCTGTTTGCTCCCGCGCGGGAGAGCACGACGTCACTCAGCGCAAACAGGTCCGGCAGCTCTTTGTCGATGTATTCATACTGGTGATAGCCGCAGGCGACACAGTCGCAGTCGTTTTTACCTTTTCCGCAGAGGTGAATGATATCATACCGCTCGCAAAGCAGCGGCAGCGCCGCGCGGACGAGTTCGTTGAGCTTTTGCGCGCCGAGACTGCCGCCCATAACGAGCAGAACGGGCTTTTCGCCGGTCAATCCGGTAAACGCGAGTGCTCGTTCGCGGTCGCCATCATAGAGCGCAGGACGGATGGGAGTCCCCGTAAAGATGCCTTTGCCTTTCGAAACGTGCTGCAGCGTGTCCTCAAAGCTCAAGCAAACCTTGTCCGTAAAGCGCGTTGCGATGCGGTTGCTCAGCCCCGGCGAATAGTCCGATTCGTGTGCGACAACGGGCACTTTTCCTGCGCCCAGCACGACGGGGACGGAGACGAAGCCGCCTTTGCTGAAGATGACGCTCGGTTGAATTTCACGGATTAACTTTCTTGCTTGAAAATAACCTTTGATCACGCGAAACGGATCGATGAAATTTTGCCAGGAGAAATATCGCCGGAGTTTGCCCGTCGAAATACCGTGATAAGTCACGCCCGAAAGCGCCGCAATCAAGCCTCTCTCCATTCCGTTTTCGGAACCGATATAGTGAACTTCCCAACCTTCGCGCAGCAGCGGCTCGATGAGCGCGATGTTGGGGGTTACGTGCCCCGCCGTGCCGCCTCCGGTGAAGATGATGCGTTTGTTCTCTTTTACTGTTTCCGGCATAGTGCTTGCTGTTCTCCCTGAAAAAGGCACACGACCGGCGCGAACCGATCGTGTGGTACTGTTCGTTTTCTGTGGTTAAGTGTATGACAATCTGTTTGTCTTGTCCACACAAAGTTCTGCGAGGGTTAACCCTCGGTCTCGTTCAACACGTCTTCTTTCAAGAGCGCGCGGGCGATATCAAACTTCATCTGGTTCCATTCGTCGGGCAGATTGGTCAGATCGACCTCCAGCATGATACAGACGAGACGCGCGTTATCCGCGGTTACCTTCACGCCGTTCTTGCTGTCACGCCAGCAGATGAACCACGCGAGTTCTTTCGTCTTGTCGTTGTTGAGCTCTGCAGTGCCCGTCTTGCCGGCCATGGTGTAGCCGAGGTTTAGAACCGCCTTGTTAATAAAACTCTTGCCAAGGCTGCGCGCCGTACCGTCGGTGATCACCTGCAACAGCGCGGGATAAATCGTATCCACTGTGCCTTTTTGCAGGATGGTGCGGTAGATCTTCGGCTCTTTTTGTTCCACGAGCGTATAGTCTGTGCCGTCCGCGTGCCAGATGCTGTCCACCAGATAGGGCTGCATGATCACGCCGTCGTTGGCATAAGCGCTTGCATAGCAGGCCATCTGCAGCGGCGACATCAGGATTTCGCCCTGACCATAGCCCGTAACCGCGAGGTCGTATTCATTGAGTGGTTTATCCTCGGCTCGCTTGTTGAAGAGCTGCGGGGTGCTTACGTCAAGACCGTAAAGCGGATCTTTATCCAGCACGAGGTGGACATTGGGCACTTCTTCATAACTGCCGTCTTCTTTTTGACGCCAGATGGTCTCGCCGCCTTCGGCAAGGTTCAACCATGCGACGCCTTCCGGATCGCTTTCGTTCACTTTCCAGTAGATGCGCGGCTCCGTACCGTCGGTTTCGAGCTCGATGGGCTTCATCCAGCCGATTTTATCCATGAACTCGGTGAATTTTGTCCAGCCCATACGCATAGCGGTATACGCAAAGAACAGGTTATCCGACGAGATGATGGAGTTCGTCATATTCATCGGAGATTTACGGCTGTCTGCGCGGGTACGAACCAGCGCGTGATCGTTACTTTGATCCTTCCACGTTAGCGTACTCGAGTTGTCCGGCAGGTTTTTGAGGAACGTTTCGGAAGGATACCATGTATCGCCATGGAGGTCCTCGCTGCCCGGGAAAACGTCGTTGATGGTCATCGTATTCGTTTCCAGCGCGGCCGCACTCGTCATGAGTTTAAACACCGAGCCGGGGGTATACAAGCCCTGCGTGGCGCGGTTGTACAGCGGCAGGTTGATCTTGTCATTCTGCATCGCGGTCCACTCTTCCAACGGAAGGCCTCGGCTTAGGTCGTTTAGGTCAAATCCCGGCCAGGACGTCATGGCTTGGATGGCGCCGGTCTTGGGATTGAGTACGATGACGCATCCGTGCATATTTTCATCGTATACCGTGGTGTCGATTACGTCTTCCAACCGCTCTTGCAATTCGGGAATAATGGTTAAATGCAGGTCGTTGCCATCCACCGCCTTGCTGGAATAGAGCATGCCGCGGCTGCCGCCACTCTTGGTTTGGATGTAGGTAAAGCGTCCGTTGGTACCCAGAAGCTGGTCTTCGTAGAGCAACTCCAGACCATATTTTCCAATGTAACTGTCGCCGTTGTAGCGCGTCGGCGTGGTTACAAATCGATCGTTTGCCGCGTCGTAACGGATATCGCCATAGGTCTCGTAGTTGATCTTCTCCTTCTTGGAGATGATTCCCGCGTAGCCTACAATATGGCAAAGTGACTTTCCGTTGGGATAATATCGCAAGGTGCCATAGTTTGCCGTATCGATCGCGAGGCCGGTGATGGCAAGCAGTCGCTGCTTTAAGTCCATCGTTGCCTCGTCGGGATAAAACGTCTTGAGCTTAACGAAATCGTTACGTACTTTCTTGAGCGCTTCGCGAACGTCGTCCTCGGTCATCTCCATCTCAGGCACGCTGGCAACCGTGCGAACGAACTCATCTACGTTCGGAATCGTGCTTGGCACGCAGAACACGGTGATCGCGTTTACGTTTTGCGCGTAGGGTTCGCCGTAAGCCAGAATTTCGCCGCGGTTCGCCTGCAATACGCCGACGCGGAGGCTGTCGCCCCATTGCATTTCGGGGAAGATCAGGCTTGGAGACCAGTTGATCGTCCAGCGGTGCTCAATGCGGTTTGCTTCAATTGAAAAATTATAGGTCAGGTCTTCGCCCGCTCGCTCGCTGTGGTAGGTGAGCGTATAGTTTACGCGCGCAATGATTTCGCCGTCGACAACATCCGTGGCTTGATAGTCGATGCCGGTAAGCTCCAACTCGTCGAAGATGCTCTGGTAGCGATCGATAAACTCCACCTTGGTGATGGTGGTGTCCACATTGTCCTCTTCGTCAATCTTGCCGTCTCCGTTTTTATCGGTTGGCGCAGGCGTCGGTGTGGCGTTCGGGTCGGGCGTTGGCGTAGGAGAGGGCGTTGCGTTAGGATCGGGAGTATCGGTGATGGCGGGCGTCGGCGTGGTACCCGGCGCGGGTGTCATATCCGTGTCCCGCTGATCGGCGGGCATATCCTCCGGATTGACCGTGTTCGGGTCAACCGTTGGCGTCGCGTTGGGATCGACTGTTGCATTTGGATCGACCGTTGCGTTGGGGTCAACTGTTGCGTTGGGATCGGGCGTCATGCTCGGGTCCGGGGTGACGGAAGTTTCCGGTGTGACGGAGGACTCCGGCGTAACGCTTGCTTCCGGCGTTGCGTTGGGGTCGGGTGTCGCGTTCGGGTCCGGCGTTCCGGAAATTTCGGGTGTAGGAGTACCTTCCGGCACAGGCGTCGGCGTCTCCGCTTTGTCGAGGCCGAATACCTGCCGCCAGATTTTGCGGTTCTCTTCTTTTTCCTTTGCTTCCTCTTTCAGACGGTCTTCGCGCTCTTCTTCGGTTTCCGGCGCTTTGATGCTGTCCGCGAGCATTTCGTAGGCTTTGTCAAACGAGCCCGCGCAGATATAGTCTAAGAAGCGGTAACAGTAATCGCTCCCGCGCGTTACGATAGAGCACCCCGCGGTTAAAAACACGGTGCTCAACATCATAACGGCGATGAGAAATGCGACAATTCGTTTCATTTTTTACCTTGATCCTTTGAAATTTACCCCCCGGTAAAGCAAACTATATTATATCAAAGTTGCGCCGCGGGAAAAGCGAAACCGATAAAAGTTAATAATCCTGCCACGATTCACGGCTCAAACGGGTGGAATGTGAAGAAATCTTCCGGCGGCAGGAAGAACCTTCTGAGTAGTCTGAGGTGAAAAACTCGCGTGTAAAGAAGCCATATTAAAACTTGCCACCCGATCTTCATAGGCAACAAGCTTTTATAATCGTTTTATCAA
>CAYVAO010000147.1:0-5716 GCA_964448895.1 uncultured Christensenella sp. | reverse complement strand
CAGATATTAAGGTATTTTTCACCTCGATGTTGATTATTATTGAAGGTTTTGTTTTTTCACGCTTCATATCACATGCGACTATCAGGATTTTTTCAGATAGATTTGTGTTTTCATTACGCGCGTAGTATACTGTATGGAAATAATGGGGTGGAATTTTAATTTTTCGAGTTTTACCTCAAAAGTCAGCGCAATCTGACACAAAAAAATCGTTTTAGTACCGATTCCACTCAAAGGTGAGTGACCCGATCGGTTGAATGAGAAAAGAGGGTATAGATCAATATGGAAAGTAAACTTCGTCGAGTTGGCGTACTGACAAGCGGCGGCGATGCGCCCGGTATGAACGCAGCCATCCGCGCGGTCGTACGAACCTGCGTACTGCACGACATCATCCCTGTCGGCATTCACCGCGGCTACAACGGTTTGATTCATTCGGACGTGGTCGAGCTGGACGCGCGCGCCGTCAACGGCATTACCTCGCGCGGCGGCACGATCCTCTACACCGCCCGCAGCGAAGAATTCCGCACCGACGAAGGCGTACAGCGCGCGGCTGCCAACTGTAAATACCTCGGCATCGACGGCGTGATCGCCAGCGGCGGGGACGGTACCTTCCGCGGCGCGCGCGAGCTCGCCAAATACGGCATCAACACCATCGGCATCCCCGGCACGATCGACAACGACATCGCCTGCTCGCATTATTCCATCGGCTTTGATACCGCGGCGAACACCGCAATCGACGCCATCGATAAACTCGCGGACACCATGCAGAGCCATCAGCGCACCAGCGTGGTCGAGATCATGGGCAGAAACGCGGGCCACCTCGCGGTCTACGTCGGCATCTCGGTCGGCGCCACCGCAATCATTTTGCCGGAGCGCCCGTTCGACTTTGAAAAAGACGTGGTTGAGCACATTCGCGAAGGCCAGTACCGCGGCAAGCACCATCATCTGATCATCGTTGCCGAGGGCACGAACAGCACCAACGAAATCGCGCAACGCTGCCGCGACGAGCTGGGTCTGGATACCCGCGTGACCATCATCGGGCACGTGCAGCGCGGCGGCAGCCCGTCCGCGCGCGATCGCGTAATGGCGACCCGTATGGGTCACCGCGCGGTGGAAGAGCTCCTCGCGGGCAACACGAACCTCATCGTCTGCTACCGCAACAGCCAGATCACGACGGTGCCCATCGACGAAGCGCTGACCATGACGAAGGATCTCGACGAGTACATGTACCGCGTCGCGACCGAGATCACGATTTGACGCAAGCATTTTCCGAAAGCCCGGGTTCCCGCCCGGGTTTTCTTTCGCAATCAAACAACAAAACAGGAGAACAACATGGTTTTCGATGCTTATGGAGACTCCAAGAACCCGACGCTGGTTTTGCTGCACGGAGCGGCGGCGCTAGACACCTTCGCGCACCAGTACGACGCGCTGACACAGCGATTTTACGTTCTCGTGCCGCATCTGCCCGGCGCGGGCGCGGCCGCGGCAGAGGCATATAACCCGCAGGAAACCGCGGACTCGTTGGCAAATTGGATCGCGTCGCTCGGCGCGGGCAAAGTCTATCTGATGGGGCACTCCGTCGGAGGTCAGCTCGCGGTCAAGCTCGTCTGCGAACACGAGGAGCTCTTCTGCCGCGCGGTGTTCCTCAGCGCGTGGCTCATTTCGTCGGAAAAGAGCGTGAAAAATCTATCGAATCTGGCGCGGTTATCCTACGGCGCGATCAAGAACGCATCCCTCCTGCGTATGCAGGCGAAGTATTGGGGTCTGACGCCGGAGCAGGCGGAAAAGCTCGTTGCCTACAGCCAGAAGATTAAAAAGAACACTTATGTCGGGTTCTACGCAAACCGCATCCTTTTAAAAAACCTGCCGGGCTACCCGCGCGTGAAGATTCCGATGCTTGCCATGTGCGCCAAAGGAGAGACGGCGGAGATGAAGG
This sequence comes from uncultured Christensenella sp., assembly GCA_964448895.1. Classification (GTDB taxonomy): domain Bacteria; phylum Bacillota; class Clostridia; order Christensenellales; family CAG-138; genus UBA7703. Next base: position 3,783 of record CAYVAO010000147.1, on the reverse strand, counting down.
CGTCGCTCGACGCGCTGGGCAAGCAAAACACAAACTGCCTCACGGTGGTCTTCCCGCAAGGCAGTCATGATTTTGTGTTGCGCAATGATTCTCTGCTCAATCCAATGCTGATGGATTTTCTAACGGCAACCGAGCCGCGCGTATACTGTTAATCCTTTGCCTTCGAACCCGGCCACACCATGATCAGCGCAAAGGGAATGACGTTGTTTTGTGTTAAAAAGCCGCGCATGGTGTCGATATGGCTCTCTTTGCCCGCGTGACCGTTGAGAAAGCGGAACCGCGCTTCCCCGTCCTCTTTGGGCGCAATCGCGTCGTCCGCATAAAACGTAACGAAATGAAACCCGTCCTTGTGGCAATACCAAATCACTCCCGCGCTTGTCCCTTCGGGCAGGCGCGCTTTTTTGTTCCAGTGCCATTGAATTGGCATGCGGTAGCCGTGCCGCCGGATATAGCGGCGCAGGCGGAATAAGTCGGTACCGACCAGCCCGCGAAACAGCGTGTAGCGAATCAACTCGTCTGCGATCGTCTTTCCGTCCACGGTCTGTCCCATGCGCTTGAGAAAGTTATAGGCCGCAATCCAGCCGCAGCCGTTGATATCGCTGGTCAGCGCGCCGTAGCGAATATCGGTCACTCTTGCTTGATCGATGATATAGCCGTCTTTACTGAACGGGGTCTTCACCGGTTGATCCACTTTGCTTCACCGCCTCTCGGGTACTTGTGTTTCAGCGAATTGAAAAAATCGCTTTGCTTACTATTCTACACGATTCTCGCGTTTGCGAATCATATGTGCTTGATTCTTTACACGATTGTTGCGTTTGCGGCACAAGTGTTTTGTTCCTCCGCTTGCTGCGCGACGACAATCGCCCGCGCCAGCTGATCCGCACAGGAGGTATCCCGAAAACCGCAGGTGTTGCCGGAAAGAAGCGCAACCACACGACTTGCCTCCAAGCCCTCGACCAGCTTGGCTATCGCTTTCAGATTCCCGTTGCAGCCCGAAGTAAAAACGAGGTTGTGGATGTGATCGCCGTTTAGATCAAACTCAATCTTGCTGGAGCAAACGCCTCTTGGCGTAAAACGATGTCTCATGTCTCTTGGTGTTCCTCGGTTTCGTTGGTGTTCTCCATTTGCACATCAGTCTCCGGCATGTCGTCTTCCTCCGGCTCTGGATCGATCGTTTCGATCGTGATCCACGGCTCCCGTTCTTTCTCCCTATCAGGTTTTTTCTTCGGCTGCCAGGCCATGATTCGTTTTGCCGCGGGATGCTCAACGAGGTACGTTGCCGCGATTGCCAGCGCAAACGCGCCGATGAAGATCAGCAGCGTATACGTCCATTGCCAGCGGGTGTCTCCCGTCATATTCGGCGGGTTTTCCCCCGTCCAGTACGGAATCTTCCATTCCTTCAGCTTCACGGCGATCCACTGATGCCAGATATAGACGTTATACGAAATCACCGAAAGGAACCGCATCAGCCGGTTGGAAAAGAGCCAGCGGATGCCGGAGAACGTCAGCGCGGCGGAGAGCGTAATCCCCGCGAACACGAGCGAGAGCCGGAAGCGATGCTGCGCCTGCCAAATCTGAATGGGTTTCACGTCCGGCGCGGCCTTCATCATCTGCGCCAGCAGCACAAAGCAAACGATCAGCGCGCAGAGCGACAGCGCCGAGAGTTGCGGACTTCTACGCAAGTATTTACCCGCAATCGTAAAGAGATAGGCAAACGCCATTCCGTTGGCGAACACGCCAAAGAACGCGGGCAGCTGGTTCACCGTCAGGCGAATTTCGTCGGGGTCTTTGAGCGCAAAGCCCCAGAGATAAAGCAGCGAGATGCCGAGCATGCCGAGGTACGTCCAGCCCGGCTTCTTCACAAACGCGCGCGCAAGCCACGGGAAAAACAGATAAAACTGCATTTCGACCGCCGCCGTCCAGAGCACGCCGTTGATCTTGGTGCCAATCAGCGCATCCGGAACAAACGTCTGCGTAAACGTCAGCGTCGGGATCAGGTCTTTGAGTGCCTCCGCTACCGTGCGATATGCGCCGGAAGGGACGGACACCAGAAAGAAGATCAGCAGCACGCTGACGGCGTAACTCGGCACGATCCGCGCGATGCGTTTTTGGTAAAAGAGCCGGACTTCCGGCAGTGCGGTCTTCTCCTGCGCCGCGCGCGCATACGGCAAAAAGAGACAAAACGCAGAGAGAAATAAAAGCCAGTCGACAAAGAGAAAGCCCGCGCGCGGGATGAACAGCAGGCTGATCGTGGTCGGCAAGCCGATGCGCGCGAGAAACGGCACATCGATATACGGCATGATCCAGTTTTGCTGCCAAAAATGAAACCAAAGCACACCCATAACCGCCAGCGCGCGCACGCCGTCGAGTACGTCGATATGCTTTGTATCGATTCGGGTCTTGTCCGCCGTATTGTTGATTGAGCGGATCGTTGTATTGCTCGTTTTTTCCATGCGCATAGTTTACCACAACACAGAATCGCAAAAAAGATGCAACACGCGATTTTTTATACCCGGCGGATGCCTTGCGATTGCAAATTAAGCGATGTTTCAGAGGCGAAAATTAGCCGCGCGCTCTTCTTTCCGGCAAGCCTGTGTATTATAATAGTAGAAACATACGATTCCATTTCAAATTGCCCTACACGGCATCAAATCACTGGAGGTTTGTCAGCATGAGCGTCACTGTATCCGAATTCGGTCATTTGCCTTCCGGCGAAACGGTTCTTCGCTATACCATCACCAACAAGCACGGCGCATCCGCCAGCCTGCTCAACTACGGCGCAACCTGGCAGAGCATGTTTGTGCCAAACCGCAAGGGCGAATTGGTCGACGTCATTCTCGGCTACGACACGGTTGAGGACTATCAAAAGAACTTCATGTTTCTGGGCGCTACCATCGGCCGCGTGGCAAACCGCATCAAGGACGCGCATTTTTCGCTGAACGGCGTAGAATACAAGCTCGCCGCGAACATGGGCAACCATTGTTTGCACGGCGGCGTCGTCGGCTTTGATAAAAAAATCTGGCAAGCGCAGATCGACGGGGACTCCGTCTTCTTTTCGCTGACCAGTCCGGATGGCGATGAAGGCTTCCCCGGAACGCTCTCCGCCGTGGTCATCTATTCGCTGGACGAGGAGAACGCGCTCTCGATTCAATACCTGATCAACAGCGATCAGGACACGATTCAGAATATGACCAACCACGCGTACTTCAATCTCGCGGGTGAAAACAACGGCACCGTGCTCGGACAGTTGCTACAGATCGACGCGGACAAGTTCACCCGCATCGATAAGGAAGTTGTTCCCACCGGCGAGATCGTTCCCGTTTTCGGCACGCCGCTGGACTTCACGAAGCCGAAAGACATCGGTCGCGAGATCGACGCGAAGGTGGAAAACATCGACGCGGAGGGTGGCTACGACTATAACTTTGTGCTCAACCACCGTCAGGGCGGCGTGGAGCGCATCGCGACCGTGGTCGACCCCGTTGGCGGCGTCGCGATGGACGTATACACCGATCAGCCGGGGATTCAGCTCTTCACCGCGCCGGATTTTTCGTACATGACCGGCAAAGGCGGCAAACCCTACGGCCCGCGCCCCGCGTTCTGCCTCGAAACGCAGCACTTTGCGGACGCGATGAACAACCCGCATTTTCCGAGCATCGTGCTCCAAGCGGGCGAGGTTTTCTCTTCCGAAACCGTCTACCGCTTCCGGGTAGAAAAGTAAGGATCGTATCAAAAAAATCCGCCTTCGGGCGGATTTTTTTGATTTGCAGTTATTTACACAATCTG
>CAYVAO010000146.1:977-5735 GCA_964448895.1 uncultured Christensenella sp. | reverse complement strand
ACCGTAAAGGGCGGCTATATCACCGATATCACGATCGACAGCTACCGCGACGACGAGAAGTATTTCTCCCGCGCGAAAAAGTCGATCATTCCGTCGGTCATTTCCGCGCAGAGCGTGGAGGTGGACACCGTTTCTGGCGCGACCTACAGCAGCAGAGGAATCCTGAGTGCGATTCTCGATGCGCTCGGTGAAAACTATCTGTCGGCCTCTACGGCAGGCGCGTTTGCGGACACGATTTCGAGCGCGACCAATGGCGGCAGCCTGTCTGGCGGATCGGGCAGTGGCGGCACTGTGGACACGGTGTCCAGCGCGACGACGGGGAGCGTTTCAAATCCTTCCTCCGGCGGCGGAAGCAATCCTTCCGTTCAATACGAAGAAGAATACGAGGACGACGACGACTAAATTCAACACGCGAGAATCCCCCGTATCGCAGCGATGCGACGGGGGATTTTTTTACGTTGACAGCATCTCTACGTTGGGTAGGTTGTCGTTTGATTCGCGTGGTGGTATGCTCACCTAAGAAGAGAGGGAAACAGCGATGAACAACTACGTAACCGGAAGCACAATCAAGCTTCTGCGCGAACAAAAAGGATATACACAGCGGCAGCTTGCCGAGCGGCTGATGGTCAGCGACAAAGCGGTCTCCAAGTGGGAATCCGGCAGAGGATTGCCGGATATCAGCCTGATCGAACCGCTGGCGAAGACGCTTGGCGTTTCGCTGGCGGAGCTGCTCTCCGGCGAGTGCGTGCAAAACACAAACCGCCACGGGAACATGCACCGAAGCAAATTCTACGTTTGCCCCGTTTGCGGAAACGTGATCTTCTCCGCGGGGGAAGGCGCGTATAGCTGCTGCGGCGTGCAGCTGCCGCCGCTGGAAGCGGAAAAAGACGATACGGAGCACATGATCCAGACGGAGCGGATGGAGGGCGATCTTTACGCAACCATGCAGCACCCGATGGAGAAGACGCACTTTATCTCGTTTTTCGCGTTTGTAACGGCGGATCGGGTGCAGCTCGTCAAACTCTATCCCGAGCAGGACGCGGCGGCAAGGTTTCCCGTGCATGGCAGAGGATCGCTCTACGCCTACTGCAACCGGCACGGGCTATTTCTAAAGAAAGTGTAAGGATTCAAACAATGAAGATACTGGTGATCAATGGTTCGCCCAAAGGCGAACGAAGCGATACGATGAAGGTGACCCGCGCGTTTCTGGAAGGCATGGGGGAAACGTATGACTACATCGATACCATGCGCGTCAATGTAAAACCGTGCCTTGGGTGCTACGCCTGCTGGTTTCAAACGCCGGGCAAGTGCATTCAGCAGGACGACATGGCGGGTATTCTGGAAAAGCTGCTGGCAAGCGACCTCGTCATCTGGTCGACGCCGCTGTATTGCTACAGCGTGCCTTCCAACTGCAAAGCGCTCTACGATCGATTGATCCCGCTGGGAACGCACACACAGTCGGTAGACGAGGCGGGCGGAACCTATCATCCCGGCCGGCAGGAGATTAAGACAAACATCATGCTGATCAGCGGGTGCGGGTTTCCCAACCGCGAGAACAATTATGAGGCGATGGACTTTCAATTTGATCGTATGTTCAGCAAGGAGTGCCCCAGAATTTACTGTTTGGAATCTCCGCTGCTTGGCATCGCAGAGGCAAAGCCCGTAGCGGACGTATATCTGGAGCATGCGCGCAAGGCGGGAGAGGAGTTCCGCGCAACGGGGCGCATCTCTAGCGAAACACAAGCGTTGCTGGATGCGCCGATGATCCCGCCGGATGTGTATCGCGCGCGGATCAACGGCTGACGAGAGAACAGAAAAAACACGCGGACAAGATAGCCCGCGTGTTTTTGCGTTTCGTATGCTTTTTAATGAAGGTGCCTTACTTTTTCGTGACCGCGTTGCGGATGGCGCCCGCGATCGCAAAGAGAATGAAGAGCACGATATTGACGCAGACGATGCTTGCGCCGCTGGGTGCTTCGTAGACGTAGCTTATCACCATGCCGAGGGCGAATCCAACGATCGCAACCGCGGCGGAGAGCAACGTTACCGTTAGGTAACGCTTGCCGATGCGCATCGCGGTCAGTACGGGGAAGATGATGAGGCTCGAAATCAGGAGCGCGCCCATCATGCGCATGCCGAGCACGACTGTGATGGAGGAGAGCGTCGCGAGCGCCGCGTTGTAAGCCCGCGTCGGGATGCCTGTTGCGCGGGAAAAGGATTCGTCAAACGTGACCGCAAACAAGCGCGGATAAAACAGCACGAATAGCACGAGTACGATGGCGCTGAGCGTGATGGAGAGCGTCGCGTCCGCCTTGGAGAGCGAGAGAATGCTGCCGAACATGTAGTTATACACATCCGTATTCATGCCTGTAGTCATGGAGACGACCATCACGCCGATGGCAAGCGCGCCGGCAGAAAGCATCGCAATCGCCGCGTCGCCCTTGATGCGCGTGCTCTCGCTCATGCGAAGCAGCAGAAACGAAGCCGCGATGCAGACCGGAATTGCGAGGCTAAGCGGCGCGATGTTCGCGACGGAAGCGATGGCGAGCGCGCCGAAGCCTACGTGCGATAGCCCGTCGCCAATCATCGAAAAGCGCTTGAGCACGAGGCTCACGCCCAGCAGCGACGCGCAGAGCGAAACCAGAAGCCCCACCAGAATCGCGCGGACAAGAAACGGATAGGAGAGCATTTCGCGAATTACTTCGAACATTTTGCTTCGCCTCCTAAAAACCGTTTTCCAATCTCGCTGTTGCGATATTCCGCCGAGGTGCCGTAAAAGAGCTGGCGGTTTTCCAGATGCAGTACGCGGGTTGCCTCGTGCGCCGCCGCGTGCGGATCATGGGACACCATGATCACGGTCACGCCGTGGTTTTTGTTGATCTCCTCAATCAGACGATACAGGTCCGCCGCCGCAACGGGATCAAGGCTCGCGATGGGTTCGTCGAGAATCAGCAGCTTCTGTGTGGCCGAAAGCGCCCGCGCAAGCAGCGCGCGCTGCTGCTGCCCACCGGAGAGCTCCCGAAACGCCGCGTTTTTCAGCGGCAGCATGCCGACGCGCTCGATTTGCTCCAGCGCGTTTTTTGTTTGCGCGCGGGTGTAAAACGGACGGAACCCGAGCGAATTGAGCGTGCCGGAGAGTACGACCTCCAATACGCTCGCGGGGAAATCCCGCTGGCTCTCTTTTTGTTGCGGCAGATAGCCGATCTGGCGCGCGGTGAGCCCTTCGCCAAACGTAATCGTGCCGCTGTGCGGCGCTTTCAGCCCGAGCAGGCCCTTGACGAGCGTGCTCTTGCCGGAGCCGTTTTCGCCGACGATGCAGAGATAGTCACAGTGCTCAACCGAAAAGTTGAGATCGCCGACCACCTCTTTGCCGTCGTAGCGAAACGCGGCGTTTTGAACCTGAATCAATGACATTTGGCGATTTTGCCCCCAGTTTGCCGGATTGTTGTTTATGAGTTTTGTTTTGTTTTCGCGCGTGCTGGCGCTTAGTTGAGCGCGGCTTTCAGCGCGAGAACGTTGTTTTGCATGAGCGAAAGATAGGTTGCCCCGCTTTCAAACTCCGCTTTGGTCACGTTGTGGCAGGTGTGAAAGAGCATCGTCTTCGCGCCTGTCGCTTCGGCGACGGTGTCCGCCATCTGCTGGTTGGACATCTCGATATAGAACACGACGGGGATGTTTTCGCTCTTCACGTGGTCAATCAGCGACGCGATGGTCGCGGCGGAAGCTTCGGTCTCGGCAGAGCAGCCGGGGAAGGCCGCATAGTAGCTTAGCCCGAATTCTTCCACGAAGTAGCGCACGGGGAAGCGATCCGCAAAGACGACCGTCTTTCGTGTTGAGGCGTTCACCACGTCCCAAAACGATTGATCAAGCGCCTCCAACTGCGCGACATACGCGTCCGAATTCGCCTGGTACGTCTTCGCGTTGGCGGGATCGATCGAAATCAACTCCGCCGTCATGGCTTTCACAATGGCGATCGCGTTGACCGGCGCGGTCCAAACATGCTCGTCCCACTCCTGCGCGTTTTCGCCCGTTGCTGTGGCGTCTTCTTCCTCCGCTTGCATGCCCGCGACAAGCTCCTCTTCATAGAGCGTAACGTAGTCCATCATGCGGAACGTGTTAACGCTCTTGTCGAGCCCCGTGAGTACGCCGTTGACCCAGGTGTCGTTTTCTCCGCCGACATAGAGGAACAGGTCTGCGTTCTGAATGCGGATGATGTCCTGACTCGTCGGGTCAAAGGAATGCACCTCTTCGCCGGGTTGCAGCAAGAGCGTGATGTTCGCGTCCGTTCCCGCCGTAATCTGGCGGGCAAAATCGTAGGAAGGGAACACGGTGGAGACGATGGAGATGCCGCTCTTTGTCTCCGCGGCATCCTTTGGCGCGCAGGCGGAGAGCGCGAGTAAAGCGAGAACCAGAATCAGCGCAACGGCTGTGATTTTTCGTAATTTCATAATGGGATAAACCTCCAAATTGTCCGATGGTTGGGAAAACGGGAAACAGGGTTGCGCCCGCTCTCAATCGGACAGCTTCACCTTGAGGGTAACAGGGGAGGGCTTTTGCCGGTGCGTCTGCTCAAACGCGGCAATCTCCAAGACGACGGCAAACAGCGCGCTCGCCGTGAAGACTAGCTGCGGCAGCGCGGCGGCTTCCCGGAGCCGCAGTTCCTCCTCCCGTGCCGCCAGCCGGTGGAGGTTCCGGGGGTCGTGGTCTCCCGCCTCCAGCCGGGCCAGCAGCGCCCGGTGTTCCTCCTGGATCCGGCCC
>CAYVAO010000146.1:0-967 GCA_964448895.1 uncultured Christensenella sp. | reverse complement strand
CGCGGCAATCTCCAAGACGACTGCAAACAGAGTGATCGCCGTGAAAATCAGCTGCGGTAGCGCGGCGGCTTCCGTTCTCAGGTAGGCGACATCCAGCGCTACAGCCGCGCAGATGACGCAGTCTTCGCCCGTGCAGTCGTGGTGCAGCTCTACGAGTACAAACGCAACGCCGAGTAAGATCGAGAGTGCGAGTATGGTTCCTGCGATCAGCGCAAGCACACGGCGAATGCGGACGAAACCCGGTTTCTGACGCATGCTCACTTCTTTTGCCGCAGTTTGCAGTCTTTGCAGACGCCAAACAGCACGGTCTCTTTCTCGTCCAGCGAAAAATCACTCCGGCTGAGCACTTCGCGCATGATCTGCTCGCTGATGGCGTGATCCATATGGTAAAGGTAGCCGCACTCGGTGCATTTCAGATGCAGGTGGGAATCGCAAGCCTCGCAGGCGACGATCTGGTAAGCAAACGTGCGTCCGTTGCCAACGGCGAAGCGCTTGACGAGGTTTTCCTGCACCAGCCGCGCAATCAGGCGATAGATCGTGCTCTTGCCGGGAATCGCTTCCAACGCTTGCTCCGACAGCAGACCGTCATACAGCTCCTCCACCGAAAACCCGCGGTCGGGGTGCGCGTTGAGATAGTCCAGCAGAATCCGCCGCTGTTTTGTTTCGTACTCCGCCAAAGTAGATTACCTCCTAGTAAAAAACACTGCGTGTTGCGATGGTATGACGCTGTGCATCACATACGATTAATATGAGAATCGCTCTCATATTGTTGCACGCAAGCATGCGAAAGTCAAGCTTTAATTTGAGAATGACTCTCAATTGCTGGTTTTACCTGCCTGCATTCCTGTTCGCATTGACTTGAGGGAAAAGGAACAGGAAAGAGACGCTGGAAGCAATTGCGCAATCTTCTCGTTTTCGCTCGACAGCGATGGGAATACTGATTAAAATGGAGTTAACAGAAATTCTA
>CAYVAO010000145.1:0-5740 GCA_964448895.1 uncultured Christensenella sp. | reverse complement strand
ATCGGCTGATGGATGAAAGAATCGAAGCAATAAGAAATGAAGTTTCATTTCACGATGGCGCAAAATAATCAAAAATATTGGCAAAAATGTTGTCGAAAACCAAATTTTCGCGCAAAAATCGATGAAAACTGTAAAATAATATTTCATATAAGCCGGAAAATGGATTGACAAACTACTTTGCGGACCATATAATGCAACCATAACGATTCGATCTGTGCATGTTAAGAAAAAATATTTCACATCAAAAAGAAGGACGCCTATGGAATTCGAATACTCGGTTTTAGAGAACATCCGCATGAATTACGAAGACATTTTCTCCGCAGAGAAAAAGGTTGCCGATTATATTCTGCGCGAACCGGAGAACACTGTTCGAATTAACGTGTCGGAGCTCGCCGAGGCGAGCGGTGCGAGCGATGCAACGGTTATCCGTCTTTGCAAACACCTTGGATACAAAGGGTTCTATCAAATGAAGTTGCAACTTGCCCATGACCTCGGGCGGGATCAACTGCTCAGCGGAAATATTCAACCTGGAGACGCGGGTAATTGGGAAGATGTGCTAAAAGAAGCTGCCGCCAATATTATTAAAACAAAAAACAATATCAACAGCGAAGCACTCCAAAAATGCGTTGACCTCATTTTAAGCTGCAACACGGTGCACCTGGTTGCAATTGGAAATTCGATTCCTTCCACACTTGATTTTGCGTTTCGTTTGGGACGGCTGGGAATTCGCTCAACCAGCTCCAGCATTACGGAGCATCAGATCAACAATGTCGACCTTGGAACAAAAGAAGATCTCGTGATCGGTATTTCGCATTCGGGAAGCTCAAAGCAAGTATTGCTGGCGCTCGAAATGGCAAAGAAACACGGCATGACGACGATTGCGCTCACCGACCTGCTGCGTACACCGCTGGAAAAAGAAGCGGATCTAACGATTAGCACGGGGATCGAGTATTCGAGCGTATATATCTTTGGCGCAGCGTCGCATATCTATATTACGGCAATCCTCGACATTCTAATTTACCAACTGGATCGCGCAAAGAAAGACGCCGCGAAGAACGCTTTGGCGGACGATGTGGAATATCTCTTGTCGGAAACAAAACTCTGATTCGGAGGAAACATGGCCTACCAGGATCGATATTTCGAATACTACCGCCAAATGGAGCGAGACGCGGAGCGTTTACAGGATCGCCGGAAACGGATTGTTTTAGGATACACAAGTGATCTGGACGTGGTGCTTCGATGGGATGAGGCAGCGTATGCCGAAATCATCTCCGACTATTTGAAAGAAGAGCCGATGTTCCGTGATGGAGACGTGATCGACTCCATGAGCGACTTTGCACGGATCGTCAGTTATCACATGATCCATGGACTCGGCGGCGAAATTGACATTACCAACAACGCGGTTTGCGAGTTTCTTGAAAAACGGTTTCATACGGAGTATGCATTGGGCGGCACTTGCGCGCAGGGAGCCGCGGCGCTAAACGCGGTTGGTTTTCCGGTGATTGCGCATATTACAGATCGCTCGGTCGAGGTATGCAAACTGATGAGCGGCGCGGGACTGGATACGGTGACGGAGCGCGGCGTTGTACCCCTGATGGAGAGTGCGACGCAAGAGCTTCCGGTTCGCCACATGATTCTGCAATATCCAAAAGGCGCGGAAATCTGCGCAAATGGCAAAATCCATCGGGCGCCAGTTTCCAACCGGCTCATTCTGGACTATGACAAGATTCACAAGATCGTGCCGGTCAGTCAGCAGTTTTACGATTATTGCGAGAATAACGCAAGCCAAATTCTGGTCTACTGCGTCTCCGGACTCAACGGAATCATCGATACACACATCATGTCGAACCGGATCGACGAACTGCTGGATCATTTTCAGATTGTGAAGCGAAACAACCCGGATTGCATGATCTATCTCGAAGGCGCGTGCTATCTGAACCCGGAACTCAAAAATATGGCGTTTGACCGCCTCTCCGATGTGGTAGATCTATACGGCATGAATGAGGAAGAGCTCGTTGAACATACCGGACGGTTCGGGGTGAAGACGGACAAAGAGAGCCTTCTTTCGATTATCAAGGGCTTGCGATTACTACTGAAAGAATATCCTGTTCGCGGTATCGTGCTGCACACCAAGGATTATGCAATGTACTTTGGCAGCAAACTGGCTTGCGCGGAGATCGAAAAAGGATTGACCGTTGGGAACCTGATGGCGGGTACCAGAGCAAGAACGGGTCGATACGGCACCGATCAGGACTGCCTCGAAAGCATGGCATTACCGCTGAGTGAGGATGGAATCCGTTTTGCCGAAGAGCTACAACAGATTCCATTGGAAGAGCAGGCGATCATCGTACCTTCCCGATACATGGAACACCCGAAGTACACGATTGGATTGGGAGATACGTTTATGGCAGGGTGTTTGACCGCATTTATCCGTTGAGGAGGAGAAGACAACGTGGCGCTTCTGATGGGAATCGATCTTGGCACATCCGGCCTGAAAACCATCGTGATAGACGAAGCGGGCGCGGTCAAAGCGCTGAGCAAGCGCTCCTACATCTTTGACTCTCCGCACAGCGGATATGCGGAGCATGATCCCGACGCATGGTGGAATGCCTGCCGTGAGACCATTCAAGAAGCGCTCGCCTCGTGCGGATGTGCGCCGGAAGAGATCGCGGGAGTGAGTTTCTCCGGCCAGATGCACGGACTCGTACCACTCGATGGCGAATTAAAACCGATACGACCGGCGATTCTACATTGCGACGCGCGCTCCGGAAAGCAAGTTCAGGATATACGGCGTCTGCTCGGAACAAACGGAATCCACGCGCTGGTCATGAACCCGATCTATACCGGTTTTCTGCTGCCATCCCTGCTGTGGATGCGCGAAAATGAGCCGGCGAATTTTGAAAAGATACGATCTGTGTGCCTGCCGAAAGATTACCTGAAACTCAAATTGACCGGTGAGCTCACCTCAGATTATTCAGATGCGTCCGCCACGCTTGCGTATGATATCAAGGCAAACTGCTGGTCAAAAACGATTCTCGATCTTGTGGATATTCCGCTGTCTCTCTTTCCTCCGTGTTATGCAACAACGCAGCGCGTCGGCGTCGTCAGCCGGGCAGGAGAGCGTGAGCCGGGGCTGACAGCAGGAACGGTCGTGTCGGATGGCGGCGGGGAGCAGGTGATGCAAGGCATCGGCAACGGCATGGTAAACGTTTGCGATGCGACGGTAAACATTGGCTCGAGCGGTCAGGTCAGTTTTCAGATTGACCAACCGGTGTTGAATCCGAAGCTAAACACCAACCTGTTTTGCGGATATGAGCAAGGACGATGGATTCTGTTTGGCGCAACGATGAGCGCGGGACTATCTCTGGAATGGTGGCACCGAAACGGTGGAAGCAAAGACTACGCGATGCTGGATCAGGAAGCGGAGCAGACCCGGCCGGGCAGCGGCGGATTGCTGTTTCTACCGTATCTCAACGGGGAACGAACGCCGCATGTCGATCCCGACTTGAGCGCCGCATTTCTGGGGCTCAACAGCAACACAACGCATGCGCATATGACCAGGGCCGTGATGGAAGGCGTCGCCTATTCGCTCATGCAATGTTTGGAACTCTGCGAAGGGTTGGGATTTCATGCTCCATCGCTGGTGGCCTCCGGCGGCGCGGCGAGAAGCAAGCCGTGGTTGCAGCTACAGGCGGATATTTACACCAGGCCGCTGCGCGTTTCGCAGACGCAGGAACAGGCGGGTCTCGGAGCGGCAATCGCCGCGGGTGTGGGCGCCGGGGTTTATTCCAATCTGGAATCCGCTTGCAAGTCGGCGGTGCGCTATCGCGAGGACGTTGTAACGCCGGATGCAAGACGGCATGAAATCTATCGACGTCTCTATGAACTCTACAAAACGGCAGCTCTCGAAAACCAATCGATACTGGATCAACTCACGGTGTTTGGAAGAAACTAAAAACGCAAAAGAATAAGTTTGGAAATGAAGTGATCTATTTGAATGCTATGACCACAACAAACAAAACAAGCGAGTACATTCTGGATTGTCAGGGAATTTCAAAATCCTTTGGCGGAACTCACGCGCTGCAGGGCGTACAGCTTCAGGTGAAACCGGGAGAAGTACACGCGCTGCTCGGCGAAAACGGCGCCGGAAAATCAACGCTGATGAAGATCATCATCGGTCTTCAAAAGCAGGACGAAGGCGAGATCTTCTTCGAAGGCAAGCCCTATTCCGCAAATGGACCTGCGGAGGCGATCCGTGCCGGCATCTCGATGATCCATCAGGAGCTAAATCCGGAGCCGTATCTTTCGATCGCGGAGAGCATCTTCTTAAAGCGCGAAGATACCTATCGGAAAACGCCTTTTTTGAACAAGATCGAAACCAACAAGCGCGCCGCGGAATTGCTTTCGCAATATAACCTGAATATGAACCCCAAGGCGCTGATGGAATCGCTCACACTCGCGCAAATGCAGATGATCGAGATCCTAAAGGCGGTTTCCTGCAACGCTCGTCTGGTGATTATGGATGAGCCGACCTCCTCGCTGGACAGCGAAGAAACCGAGCGCTTGTTTCGAACGATTCGAAATCTCAAGGAACAGGGTGTTACGATCATCTATATCTCGCACCGTATGGAAGAGATCTTCAAGATTTGCGATTCCTATTCGGTGTTCCGGGACGGCCACTTTATCGGCACCGGAAAAGTGGACGAAATCTCGGTAAACGAGCTGATCTCCATGATGGTCGGTCGTAAAGTTGAGAATATTTTCCCCAAGGTGGATTGCCCGATCGGCGACGTGGTGTTTAAAGCCGAAGGACTCTCCGGCAAGGGATTTTCGGATATCAGCTTTGAAGTTCACGCGGGAGAAATCGTCGGTTTCTCGGGACTTGTGGGTTCCGGCCGCAGCGAAACCATGCGCGCGATCTTTGGCCTCGACCCGCTCAAGAGCGGCAAGATGTATCTCAACGGAAAAGAGTTGAAGGTGAAGAGCCCCAGAGACGCGATCTCGAAAGGGATAGCGATGATCAACGAAGATCGAAAGAACTATGGCCTCTGCCTGTTTCGATCCATTCGGGAGAATATTTCGCTGCCCAACCTACCGGCAAGGCAAAAGGGCGTCTTGATTGACCAGCGGCGCGAAAAAGAAGAGTGCCGCGTAATCGCGAAGACGCTTACGGTCAAGATGGCGAGCATTGAATCCCAGGCGTACAGTCTCAGCGGCGGAAATCAGCAGAAGGTCGTCATCTCGAAATGGGTGATGGCAACGCCGAAGCTCTTGATTCTGGACGAACCGACGCGCGGCGTTGACGTTGGCGCGAAGTCGGAAATCCACGCGTTGATGAGCAAGTTCGCTTCGGAAGGTATGGCGATCATCATGGTTTCCTCCGAGCTGCCGGAGGTCATGGGCATGAGCGATCGAATCCTGATCTACCATGAAGGCCGAATCAACGGTGAGGTAACGCGCGCGGATATTCAAAGCGCCAGCGTTAATCAGGAAACAATTTTGAGCAAAGAATTTGGCGGGTGATAAACTGACAATGGAATTGAAAAACGAAAAAAGGATCCTCGGAATGGATCAGCACGATCTCAATATTTTCATGAAGCGGTACGGCATCGTATTCGTCATGCTGGGCATGTTTGTGATTTTGATGTTCGCCTCGCCCAACTTCTTGAAAACCAACAACCTGATCAACATTCTGGTGTCGGTTTCGATCAACGGCGTACTTGCGCTGGGCATGGTGTTT
>CAYVAO010000144.1:0-5740 GCA_964448895.1 uncultured Christensenella sp. | reverse complement strand
TTCCCCCCGCCAGAAAAAAGACCACCGGATGTAGATTTTTCACTTTCGGTACAAACAGTAACCCCAAGAGCACCAAGTATAGCGCTACGTTTCCCCAGTTCATCGCTTGCATCAGCCCGCCTGAAAGCGGGGCAACAAACAGCGCTGCGTAGACCACTGACCATGCAGCCGCTGCAATCAAGCCGGTCACAGCGGGCCGAAGCGTGAACAGCACTTTTCCCACCAGACGACTTTGCCGATACTTCTCCAGCGCGCGCACAACCAGCGATATAATGACAAACGACGGCAGCACGAGCGCCGCGGTAGCAATCAGCGCGCCCGGTACGCCCGCCGCGCTATATCCCGCAAAGGTTGCGGCGTTCACGCCGACCGGCCCCGGCGTCGCCTCCGATATCGCGGCAATATCCGCGAGCTTCATCGAGCCAAACCAGCTTGGATAACGCTCCATCATCTTTTGTATGAATGGCAGCGTCGCGTAGCCGCCGCCAACCGCGAATAACCCTGTTTGGAGAAACTCTAAAAACAGCCAAAGATACGTCATTTGCGCACCCCCCATAGAAGCACGCCAACAACAATAGCGAGGAGCACGACAAACACGGGCGAAAGATGCAGAAACGCAATAATGGCAAAACCGGCAAGGCATAGTCCGATGCCAATCCAGTTTTTAACATTGGCGCGAATCAAAGAAATCACGGCGGATGTGATCACAGCCGCGACCGCGACGCGCACACCGTTGAATACGCTTACCATGACGGGGCTGTTCCAAAACTGCATCAGAACGGTTGAAACGAGCAATATCGCAATGATCGGCGCGGTGACAACACCAAGCACTGCCGCAAACGCGCCGCGCAAACCGCTCTGCTTTTGACCGATAAAAGACGCGGTGTTGACGCCGATGACGCCGGGAACACACTGCGAAAGCGCAAATACGTCCATCAGCTCATCCTGGGTCAACCACGCGCGGTACTCTACGATTTCGCGCGTCAAGAGCGGCAGCATAGTGTATCCGCTGCCGAACATCAGCGCGCCGATTTTTAAAAACGAGACATAGAGTTCCCAAAGCGTTTTCATGAGCGTTCGATCCTGTAGAGAATTTTTATGCAGCATCGATCAATAGACATACCACTGGTTCACATATGCCAATAGATACAGCACAAAGAGCACGATGCAAATTGCCGTCGCGATTCGATCCGCGGCCTTCTTTTCCGTAATTGCACCCAGCGCGAGCGCAAGCGGATAAGCCGCGGTCAGGTAGCGCGGCGCGGAGAGCAACCATGTCGCGCCCATGCAAACCGCGTAGTACGCGATAAAGTAGGCAACGTTGGAAGCGCGCAGCTTGTTTTGCGCCGCAATCACGATGCCCAGCGAAGCAAATAGATAGAGAATGTTTGGAATCCACAATCCCCAAAGCATAGGGATATCGGTTGCAAACGATCCTGTCGCGTTACTGACCTGCGTCGCCATCGTGTTGAAAAACCACCCGAGTTGCTGATGCCAGTTCTCGCGCTGATAGGTTAAAAACATCGTGGCGGAGCCGGTAACGCGATAGTTGATGTAGAAATACAGCAGCAGTCCCGCCGGAATGAGCAGCAGCGAGAGCGCATTGCCCGTCATCTTCAACCGCCAGACGCTATCTCGTCCTTTCAGCGGTCGTTCCCGTATAATCGTGCCGACCAGCTCAAAACACGCGGGCGCAAAGAGCAAAATGCCCGGCATGCGCGTAAACGCCGCCAGAAAACCGATGATTCCCGCCACGGGATAGATGTTTTTACGCACCGCATAAACGCAGGCGACGGAGAGCAGCAAAAACAGGGTGTCCGACAGTGGCGCGGAAAACACAAACGCCCCGGGCAGATTGCAGAGCTATTTCCCCGCCCGGAGCGCACCTTTTTTATCGGTATCCATCAGCGCGAGTTCGTAAAGCAGATATGCCGCAAACACCCAGCAGAGGTTGGACACGATCAGCCCGCTGACCAGGTAATTATCGATCAGAAAATGTACCCCGCGCACCAAATACGGATACAGCGGGAAAAACACGATTAATAGCCGGTCGTCGCCCGTGTTCACATACCCGTTTTGCGCAATGTTCAGGTAGTGCTGGCTGTCCGTGCCGAGTTGGTTCCATAGTCCCAGGCTATCGAATAATCCGCCTGTATACGTCTGCTTGATGAGCGAAAGTGCATAAGCTAGCACAAACAGGAGAACGCGAAACAACGCCAGATAAAACAACAGCTGCACCATCGGATGCATGCGCTGCTTTCTCGCGCTGCGCTTGCCTTCCTGTTCGCGTGCCGGAAGCCACGGTTTCTTGCTCCAGGCCGCCATCCATTGTGGAACAAAGCGAATGCCGAGCAGCGCAAAGAGAAACGCGCTCCCTGCCGCCGCAAGAATTGCGATCGGGTCTTTCGGCGCATCGGTCAATACCCACTCGGCAAACGCCGCGAACAATAGAATTAAGGGTACCGCTGTAAACAGTACCCTTTTCCAGAACCATACAATTTGTTTGTTGTTCGAGTTCTGCATGAACGTTTTCTCAATCCCTCATCGCGAGACACGGACCGAGAATCTCGGCCATCACGAGCCCGCTGCGCGCAGTATTCACATCCCACGTAAACGCGCTGTCATATGGCGTCTGCACGCTCTGAGCAGGTTGTTTGGCGGGTACTTGGTCCGGCGGGCAATCGGCAGCAATTCCGCTCGCGCTCGTCTCTTCGTGCGCGTGTCCGCTTTCGCTGCTGACCGTCACCGTGTGCGTAATGGTAGTTCTCGCTTCTTTAAGCGTGCTTTTCGCGGTAGAGAGATCCGACTTCACGTCGTGTTTCTGCTCCCCTTGCAGCACCGGCCCGGAATAACCCTCTTGCGAACCGGTGCCTTCATAAGACGCTTGCAAGGGCGTGCGCGCCGTTGGCGCAAGCGGCGTGGTTCTCATCGGCTGCTGCACACGCTGCTGCGGTGATGTTGTAGTCTTCTGCGTACTTGCGCGAGCCGCTCGCTGACGCTCAGCTTCCTGCTGCGCCTGTTGCTGTTTTTTCTTTATCGCGTACGGGACCACAACCCAAAATATCACGAGAATGATAATGATGGTTTCCATAGGCTACTTCTTATTTTCGGTCGTCGCAGGTTTCGTGCCCTTTCCAATTGCGGTGCGCATTTCGGTATCCGAGTGGATGTTCTGCATACGATAGTAGTCCATTACGCCGAGGTGACCGTCGCGGAACGCTTGCGCCATGGCTTTCGGAACCTCTGCCTCTGCTTCCACAACACGAGCACGCATGCTTGCAATCGCCGCGATGTTCTCCTGCTCCTGCGCGACTGCCATTGCGCGGCGCTCTTCTGCCTTAGCCTGCGCAATGCGCTTGTCGGCTTCCGCCTGGTCAATCTGCAGCTGTGCGCCAACGTTGCGGCCAACGTCTACGTCGGCAATATCGATGGAGAGAATCTCAAACGCGGTGCCCGCGTCAAGGCCCTTATCCAGAACCGTGCGCGAGATCTTGTCCGGGTTCTCCAGAACGTCCTTGTGGCTCTTGCTGGAGCCGACGGTGGTGACAATACCTTCGCCGATACGGGCGATGATGGTCTCTTCACCCGCGCCGCCAACGAGACGGTCGATATTGGCGCGAACGGTGACTCGCGCTTTTGCACGCAGTTCAATGCCGTCCATGGCAACCGCGGCGATAATCGGGGTTTCGATGACTTTCGGGTTAACGCTCATCTGAACGGCGTTGAGCACATCACGACCGGCAAGGTCGATGGCGCAGCTCTGCTCAAATCCGAGCGGGATACCGGCGCGCTGCGCCGCGATGAGGGCGTTTGCAACGCGATCCACGTTACCGCCCGCGAGATAGTGTGCTTCCAGCTTGTTGATGGAAATGTCAAGCCCGGCCTTGGTCGTTTTGATCATCGGGTTGACGATGCGGCTGGGAACGACTTTACGAACACGCATACCAACGAGTTGGAAAATGCCGATTTTGACACCGGATGCGCGAGCGGAAATCCACAGCCCAAGGGGGACAAAGCTGAAAAAGATGATCAGGAAAATGACGGCTAAAATAATGATGACAACAGTTCCGATCATGAGATACCTCCTAAAATACAATTGTTCTGTTCGTATGTTCTATTGCGCCGGAACGTTCCAGCGAGCGCACCCGCTCAATGCGGGGTTGTGGTTCGAAATTGGTTAGTCTACCGCTTCGTCAGAGGCGCCTGCGCGTACGAGAATGTGCATGCCTTCTGCCTTGACGACGGTAACGGGCTCGCCTTTGTTGATAAACGCACCTGCGGTCATGACGTCCAGCCGTTTTCCATCGATCTCGGCGATGCCGGAAGGACGAAGCGCAGAGATCGCAATGCCGGATTTACCGAGCAGGTCGACTTTTGCGGCTGCGATATCAGGAACCGAGGTTCCATCGGAATGCTCCTTGAGCACGAGGAAGGATTTGCTCAGTCGCCCGCGCTGCATGGAGCGTATCACCCAAATCAATCCGAGGATGATGATCAGCAGCGCAATTGCAATGATATAAAACGCCACTTGCGGGTGTCCCCATCCAAGCTGCATCACGACGACCGCAATCAACGCAAGCAGACCTGTTGCGCCAGCCACACCGATACCGGGTGTGAAAAGCTCAATGACAAACATGACGAGCGCTACGATTAAGCAAATAACCGTCGCCACCGCTGTTGGGCCAAGCAGTTCAAAGAAACTCATGTGAAATTACCCCCTTTTCCAGAAGATCAACACTATTATACCATACGTTGCGACAGTAATCGCAAAATTATTGTTGCATTGAAGTATATACATTTGTCACAATTGTCTTTTTTACGTAATAAAATCCATCGTGCTTTCTTTTTTTCAAAACGCTTTTAAAAACATTGCGCAGGCGAGCAGATCCGCTGCCCCGCCCGGGCTTGCGTTCCAAGCGATGCAATCGCGATCCAGCGCGCGGATTTCGTCAGCAAGCCCGCTTCCGCCCACAGAATACCGTTTTGCTAGCTCCCTCGCTCTCTGCCGCAGTTCCAGCGCGGTCGCTTCTCCGCAGCGGGCGAGCACGTTTGTGTCCTCTACTTTTTCAATCAAGCGCAGTAAAGCAAGCAGCCAAGCGTCGTTCTCGACTGCGCCGTTAGCTCTCGCTTGCGCATACACCTCCAGCGCCATCCGCACATGCGGAAAGCCGTCCTCCGCTTCGCCGCGCGCTCCTCTCGCGCCATATCGCGCAAACGCCCTTCCGGCATCTTTTCCGAGTTCCGCCGTGATGCCCTTACAAAGCTTTGCGCCAACTTCACACACATCCTGCGCGGAAAACGAACCATATGCAAAACAATACCCGGCGGAATAGCAGAGTACGCCGAGCAGGAATAGCGCGCCTTTGTGCGTGTTAACGCCGCTGGTTGCGGCGCGCATCGCCTTTTCCGCCTCTACTCCATCCGCGCGGATGGAGGCTAATCTGCCCTCCGGTGAAAGATTCGCTTCCCGCATGCCCTGCCCAGCAAACATCACAAAATACGGCTCCAAAACGCCTGCGCTTGCGAGCAGCAGAGCTGCATCCATGTCCTTGTGCGCGCCGCTGTTTTCCGCGTCCACCAATCCGGGTTTAGGCGAAAGCGCCGCTTCCCGCAGGAGCGCGTCGCAGGCAAGTCGTCCGATCTGTTCCGCCGCACTATTCATAGCGGATTCTCCTGAATGTAGGCGCGCGTGGTTTGCGGCACGAGCGGCGCAATCTCTCCATATCGCGCTTCCTCCCAG
>CAYVAO010000143.1:0-5762 GCA_964448895.1 uncultured Christensenella sp. | reverse complement strand
AACCACTTACTGTCAGGCTAGCATCGCTGACCGTTCCCGTCGTAACCGCGTGCGGCTGACCGTCATAGGTGACGGAATCGCTATCCGCGGTAATGACGAGCGTCTTATTCTTGGTATAAGAAGCGTAGATCGTCGTATTCGCGGTCAAGTCGTTCGCTGTAGCGGGACTATAGGTGCCGAGCCAGTAATAATTCTCGCTGCCGACAGTGATATTTTGCGGCGGGGTCACGTTATAGGTTGCGTCGCCCGTGCCATAGGCCACCCACTCGGTTCCGAGCAAGGAGCCGTCCGCGCTGGCGCGATAAGTAACCTGCGGGTTGATCGTCAGCGTGCCGTTCGCCCAGGTGACCGTGTAGCGATCCGTAACATTCACGCCATCGCTCTTGATCACAAGACCAGCCTGATTGGCAAAGCTCGTGGTCACTACGCCGGGGTTCGTGCCGGAAGCACTTGCCGTAGCGTTCTCAATGGTCAATCCGGCAATGCTCGGCGTAATGCCGGAGACGCTTTTTTGCGTACCGTCATAGTTCTGCGTCGAGCTGTTTGCCGTCAGCGTCAGCGCCATCTTCGGCGCCCAGATCGCATACAGCGTTAAATCGCTACCCGGCATCACCACGCTGGTACCCGGCGCGTAGGTCGGGTCCGCAGCCGTAGCATTTGCGTCCGTACTCCAGCCGAGGAAATAGGAACCGGCAAGCGCGAACGAGTTGCTGTCCACGGTAAAGCTCGTGCCCATCGTCTTGGTCGAGCTGTAGCTCGCGTTTCCGCCGATTGTTCCACCGTTGCCGTTATAGGTCAGGTTATATAGCGTCTTTTGCGTATGGATCACGATATCGTGATCGTCCGTAATGTTGCTAAGCGTATACGAGTTTCCCGTATAGGACGAAGAAGGCACCGTAAAGGTGTTGTCCGTCACGCTTGTGATTTCATATCCCGTAGCCAGCGTCCAGGTAACGCTCGTGTTCGTTCCGTAAACGTAGATTCCCGCGCCGCTCTTGGCGCTCACGCCTTCAGCCGGGTCTGCCGTCACGCCGACCACAAACGTTTGATCGTCCCAGATGGCATACAACGTACCCGGTGCGGTTGAAACACTCGTGCCAAGCAGCACGCTATCGCCCGGATAATACCAGGAGCCGGTTCCATCCGCTGTAGTATTCCAGCCGGTGAATTGTTTGCCGGTATAGAGGAACGGATTCCCCTGCACCGTATGATAGGTGTTGTTGACCGCGCCGCCGGTGAAAGAGGTCGCGTTCTCTGCGGTTGCGCCGCCGTTGCCGTTATAAGTAATGGTCACGGTGGTCGAAGGATAAACCCAAACCGCGGTCAGCGTCGTATCCTGCGTGATCGTGATTGCGCTGTTCGGATAATAGATTTTGCTGTCGACGCTGGAACGCCAGCCGATAAACACCTTGTCCGTCGGCGGCGTCACGGAACCAGCAGCGTAGGAAAGAACCTGCGCCTGACTCCCGTTTGCATACATCTTGCTGTCCACAGGCACGGTTCCGCTCGCCTCACCGAGATTGTAGGTAACGGAAAAACTCAGCGTGCTAAGCCAGACGGGGTAAAGTACCACGTTTTCATAGATCTGCATGCTGGAGTTGAAGAGGATCAACGAACCATTTTTGAGGATCAGCCAACCGCCAAACGTATCGGTCGGATGCGGTTTGTTCGCCTCGGCTTCCGACTGCGCGGCAGCGAGCGCGCTCGCGCTGATCGTTCCGCCATAGGAAATGCTGCCCAAGTCAACGGTAGTGCCGCCGGTAGAGCCGTATGCCATCGAATGCGCAACACCGGTAAATACAGGCGCTTTCCAAACGCCGTAAATAATAAGGTCGTGCGCGGGCATCGTACTGCTCCAGACCACTTCGCTTCCGGCATACCCTTCCTGTGTGGTATACCAACCGGACCAAATGTAATCGGAAGGAATCCCGCTGGGTCTGCTCGGTTGCGCGGGCTGATAGTTGGTCAGCGGGCTTTGGTAGAGCACGCTCGTGGTGCTGAGCTGGGTATTATAATTGCGTACCGTCAGCGAATAACTATTGCGTGTGTGGCGAATATTCAGCGTATCGATATAGGTCAAATCGACGCTGGTCGACCCCGCAACAGCCGTTTGCCAGGTGCTGTTTGTGTTGGTGTTGTAATAGGCCGCAGTAAAGCCTTCAAAGCGGTTGTTGACGCCAAAGCTTCCTACGTTATAGCCATATGCGGTGACATACGGAGTTGTCGACCAACTCAGATCGAGGTTTTGTAAATAGTGATTGATGGTATCCGTCGTAACGCCATAGTTCGTGTATTGACCGTAAAGGTTCAAAACACCGCTGTAAAACATCTGCGTTCCGCCATCCGCGTAAATCTCAAGATAGCTCAACAGCGTTCCATTGCTTTGCGCATTCTGCATCCAGCCGGTGAATGTATAGTTGTTCATGCCGCCGGTATAATAGCTCGTAACATCCGAGGTAACCGGCCAGTACCCGATTTTTGAGCCGTATCGACCGCTCTTGGTCATCCAGGTAAAATACGAACCGTTGCTGGTAAAAGCATTATTGGAATTTTTGGTGCGCATTAACCAGTTGATGGTCCAAATCTGGCGGTCGTAATATACATTTAGCACCGTACTACCGTCGCCGTTGACCGTGACGGCAACAGATTTGGTCGCATTGTAGTTAAACCCTTTATAGCTCTTTGAGGTGTCCGCCGAGGTCGGGGAAACGCTCGTATCCGCCGTTGCCGTGCGCGAAGTAACCGTATCCGCCGCAACGACGGCATAGGAATCCCCCTCAACCGCCTGCTGCCAGAAGAGGACTGTGTAACCGACCGTCTGTGGCGTCCAGTTTGCTGTAAGGGTTACGTTAGCGGTCGGCGTGTTGCCAAATGTAAAGCCGGTCCAGCCGGTAAAGTTATATCCGACTTTGGTGATCGAGCTGGAACCGCCGTTTTGCGAAGCGACATAGGTATTGACCGCCTGCTGGGTCAGCGCCGTGTTCGGCATGATATACATCGGCGAAATATAGGTTCCGCCAGCAGAATTAAAGGTGATCCAAACAACGTTTTTGATGATTGGGTAAAGATTGATGTTTTCGCCGGCTACCGTTACGCTGGAGCCGACGCTATCGGTTCCACCCGATGTCAGCGACCAGCCGACCAATGCCTGATCCGATCCGAGTTGGATGGAAACGATGTTGTCCGTTGACACGATTCCGTTTTCGTCCGGCGTGCGTACCTCTGTCACCGCACCAAACTGATTGTAGAAGAAAACATAGTAAGCGGGCTCAAACTTCGCATTCAGCGTGGTTGCGCCGTCTTCTGTTACACTCTGTGTACCAAAGGAATCAAAGAGCACGTCCGCTGGCGTATACCAGCCGGTAAACTTCTGTCCTGCCGGAGCGGTCGGGGTTTCCGGCGCGTCCAGCGTGTCGCCCGTTGCTACAATCTTGGTTGCAACCGTCGTTCCGTCTACGACAAACGTGTAAGTCCAAAGCGGGACGCTCTCATCGATGATACCGCCGGGCATGGAAAACGCCGAGAATAAGACGGCTTCGTCCGAAACGATAGGTTCTTCTTCGACCGCCGGCGCATCCTCCGGTTCGCCGAATTGCGCATAGAGTACGAGATCAGATGTGACCGGTGTGCCGAAATCATAGGCCCGGCCTTCGCTGGCATACCAATACAGGAACACCTGTCCAACATATTCTTCGCCATCCGGTACGGCGGGAATGCTCGGAGCCGCGACCGTGTCGCCTTCCGCAACGGTTTGCTGCATGCTCGCGATCGTCTGATGATCGATCACAAAATTGACGAGATACGTCTGCGGCCCTTCCGGGATGATATCCTCAAGCGGTGTTTCCGAAGGAGCCGGCGTTTCTTCCGCGGCGTCCGAAAGCGCAGGCGTAGGCGTCGCCTCCGCAGAATCGGTCGGCGTTTCGGTCAACGTGCTCGCAGGCGTCTCCTCGCTCGCAGGCTGAGTCGCTTCAACGGGCGCGCTGGTATCAGCAGGCGCGTCTTCCGCCAGCGAACTAATCGGGAGCAGCGAAAGCACCATCAGCACGCATAGCGTTAAGCTGAGGAACCGTTTCATCTGCGACCATTTCATCATATTTTTGCCTCCTAGATCTATCAAACACAAGCAGCTGTATACAACTGTATAGAGATATTTTCAGACTTTAGCATATTGTATGAAATTCACATTACATAATTGTTGCATTCCACTTTTTTTATTCATGTCTTTTTTGTGAATTCTCTACCAATATATATGCTTTTTCAAAGTTTCCAGGAAAAATGTTACATCCGCGTTGCTTGTGATTTTACACAACATCCGTACAATTTTGTTACATGGCAACAATTCGTTGTACCGCGAAGTCAGAAAACGTGAACGCATGTATTTCCCTTCCTCCCGAATTACCGCAAAATCGCAATAAAAAAGAACCGCGGATCTCATTGATCCGCGGTTCTCTGTTTGGGCTATTGTTACAAAAGCGTTACGCCGGCATGCTCGCAAAGCGCCATCGTCTCGGCATCCCAAAGTGAGCTTTGCACCTCGCCGATATGCGCTTTATTCAGCAGCAGCATGCATAAGCGGGACTGGCCGATACCACCACCGATCGTCTGCGGCAGCTTGTTTTCCAACAACATCTTGTGGAAAGGCAGTGCTCTTCTACTGTCGCAGCCGGCCAGGGTAAGCTGGCGATCCAGTGTTACAGAGTCCACGCGAACACCCATGCTGGAGATCTCAAACGCGCAATCCAGCAACGGATTGTAGAACAAAATATCGCCGTTGATCTGCCAGTCGTCATAGTCCGGCGCCCTGCCGTCGTGCGGTTTTCCATCGGAAAGCTTGCCGCCGATTCCCATTACAAATGTGGTCGGATGTTGCTTGACATAGCGATACTCGCGCTCTTTGGGATCACATTCCGGATAGAGATCGAGCAACTCCTGCGCGGTCACGAAGGAAACGTCTCTGCTGACAAACGGGGTGAGAACGTCGTACTTGGCGCAGATGATCTGCTGTGTGTAATAGATCGCGTCCACAATGTTTAAAACGGTTTGCTTCAGCGTCTCTTCCGTTCGTTCCTCCGGCGTAATCACCTTTTCCCAATCCCACTGATCCACGTAGACCGAGTGAAGATTATCCAGCACCTCGTCGCGGCGGATGGCGTTCATATCGGTCACGAGGCCTTTGCCGGAGCGGAAGCCGTAGCGTCCGAGCGCATAACGCTTCCATTTTGCGAGAGACTGCACCACCTCGCCGTGCCCTCCGGTCGCGGGAATATCGAACGAAACGGGGCGCTCCACACCGTTGAGATTATCATTTAATCCCTCCGCCGGATTGACGAACAGCGGCGCCGAGACGCGCTTAAGGCGCAGCACCGCGGAGAGGGATTCTAAGAACGTGCTCTTGATGATCTCGATGGCGTTCTGCGTGTCGTAGAGCCCCAGTTTGGAGCGGTAGCCCTGCGGAATGAACGACTTGGACATGCTTTCTCCTCCTTTGACCCGATACGGGTATAAAATAAGTTTAGCCTTGCTGAAAAATGGTTGTCAAGCGATTTATCCCCTAATATCAAAAATGATATATAAAAGTTTCATTCGGCTCGTCTGTTCCATCGTCATGCGCTGCTTTATGCGGCATTGACACGCCGCAAATCGATGGATAATATTATACGCAGTGAGTATCCTATCCCCGGAGTCACTCAAACGTTTCGCTCTCGTAACAGGAGGCATGCATGCGACAAAGCAGCGGTAAACCAAAGCGAAAAACCTCCGCA
>CAYVAO010000142.1:0-5848 GCA_964448895.1 uncultured Christensenella sp. | reverse complement strand
CAGCCAGATGAGAATCGCGATCGGAATCGAGACGTTGGCATACTCAAACTGCCCCAGAAACGCCGGAATTCCGGGTAAAAACCGACCGATCAACACGCCGGCCACCATGCAGAGAATCACCCATACCGTCAGATACTTTTCAAAAAAGCCGATGCCGGTGTTCTTTTTCGCTTCCATATACGTTCCTCTTCCCTTTCCCTATCTTGCGTTTATCGAACCTTTTTCAAGATTGCAACAACCTCTTCGGTCTTTAATACCTTCCCGTAGGAGACCACTTTGCCGTCCACGACCAGCGCGGGCGTGCTCATCACGCCGTAAGCCGCGATTTTCGCAAAATCCGTCACGTGCTCGATGGTCGTATCCATGCCTAGCTGTTCCAGTGCGGCTTTGGTAGCAGCCTCCAGCGCGTTGCACTTGGCGCAGCCGCTGCCGAGCACCTTGACGGAAGCGCCTTCCGTCTTCGCTTTTTCCGCCTGTTCCATGCTTTCGCAGTCGCAGTTGCCGCCGCAGCAGCAGGAAGACTTTGTTTCTTCTTTTTCTTTCCGTTTTCCAAAGAGTGCCATGATGATGATTTCCTTTCCGCTTTGTTCCATGTTATAGACCCGGTTCCATTCCGGATTTATGATTTACAACAATTCTCTGCCTCGCAGGTACAGCCGGACTTACTCTGTTTCCCATGATAAAAACGAGTCAGATTTTCCGGCATCGTGAAGCTTTGATCTTGCTCGACGTCGATGTCGCTTCGAAAAATTGCTGACAAGACCGCATTTGCAAGCATTGCCTTTGGCGGCACCTCGAAGATTTTCCCGCCGTATTCGAACACACGGCAGTCCACCTGTGCTCCGCTGATCTCGCCGCAGCAACCGCAATCGTTTTCTGCAACCGTGGTGCAGATATCCCGTCCGTTGACGCGGATGGTCGGCGAAGAGAGAAAACGATGTTGTTGCGCGATCTCGCGCGTGGTCATCTCAATCTTGCGATACTCGAGCGTATATCCAGCAAGAGCAAGCGCGGGCGTTAGCGCGATCATGACAGCGTCCAGTTCCTGCTCGGTACCAACGCAGCGTTCGCAGGTGTTCAAATCGAGGTAAAGATACTCCACCAGCACGGTCTTGGATGCGCTGCAGTCGCCCCCGCAGGTACAGGCAGCTTTGTCCACTGCCGGTGCGCCATTCGGCGGTGTCCATCCGGTGTTATCACCGACATAGGTAATCGCGCCCATGGGGCAACGATTGCCGCAACCGTGGCAGTGATCCACGCATTCGTCGGGGTTTGTGACCACTGGCGTAGGCGCTTTCTTTGCGTTATACACGCCATGCGGGCATTTTGAAACGCAAGTTCCGCACTCGGTGCAGAGAACGTAGTCGATGACGGGGTACCAAGTTTTTGCCATATTCTGTCTCCTATGCAATCAACGGCTGAAGCGCATTGAAAAGATATCCAACCAAAATGATTCCCACGGTGCAGATCGCGATAAACAGCGCAAGCAGCTTTGGTTTCACCGCTTTTCGAAGCATGATCATGGAGGGCAGT
Organism: uncultured Christensenella sp.; assembly: GCA_964448895.1. Lineage (GTDB taxonomy): Bacteria > Bacillota > Clostridia > Christensenellales > CAG-138 > UBA7703. Next base: position 4,315 of record CAYVAO010000142.1, on the reverse strand, counting down.
GACAGCGTGGTCACCGCCATCATGAACGAGAGCACGGAGCCAAGCTGCGCGCCTTTGGTAAAGAGCGCCTCCGCGATAGGAATCGTGCCGAAAATATCCGCGTACATCGGCACACCGATCAGGGTCGCGAGCACGACGCCAAACGGATTTTTGTTGCCAAGCACCGTCACAACCCATTCCTGCGGAATCCAGTTATGGATGATTGCGCCGATGCCAACGCCAATCAACACATATGGAAACACCTTTTTAAACGTATTGATCATCTGCTCTTTTGCGTAGATGAGGCGATCTTTGACCGTTAAATCCGGCGACTCGATATCCACGCTGCCCGCTGTGAGAATAAAACTCTCAACATACCGTTCCATCCGCAACTTTTCAATCAGCGTTCCGCCAAGAACCGCAATCACGAGGCCGAACACAACATAGATCACCGCAACCTTTGCGCCAAAGATGCTCATCAGCAGCACAAGCGAACCCAGATCCACCATCGGAGACGAGATGAGGAACGAAAACGTGACCCCGACCGGAAGCCCCGCCGAGGTAAAGCCGATAAACAGCGGAATCGACGAGCAGGAGCAAAACGGCGTTACGGTGCCAAGCAGCGCTGCGACGATATTCGCGCCCAAGCCGCGGAAGCGACCGAGGATTTTCTTGCTTCGCTCCGGCGGAAAAAAGCTCTGAATATAGCTGATAAAAAAGATCAGCGTGCAGAGCAGGAACGTAATCTTGATCACGTCATAGAGGAAGAACTGTAAACTCCCGGTCCAGCGGTTCGCGGTATCAAGGCCGATTGCGCCGAGCAGGCTACCGATCAGCTCGTTGAGCCACTTCATCGCGAGAATCTGGTTTTGGAAAAAGTCCCAAACGGATTTAAGTACTTGCATATTGTTCTGATTGATTCCTTCTACTTTACTTTTGTCTTATTTGCAGACGCAGGCGTTCGAATTCTCTTCGTCATCAGGCGTCGTGATCTCGTCTAGCAATTTGCGCGCGCGCGCGGTTCCGGATTCGCTGATACTGTAGTTCGTCCACTTTCCCTCTTGGCGCGCCGAGACAACGCCCGACTCGACTAAAATCTTCATGTGGTAGGATAACGCGCTTTGCCCGATGCCGAGGCTCTCGATCAAGGCGCAGGCGCATTGTTCTCCGCCGCGCAGACGTTCCAAAATCCTCAGCCGGTTCTCGTCACAAAACGCTTTGAACACCTTCGCGTTTTGCTCATAATTCGAAACCATGAAAACACCTCATATCAAAATATCTTGATGTGTTGATTGTATGTCTCAAATCAAGATTTGTCAATATGAAATCATTCTTTTTTTACGCATGGCACCCGAATCAAAATTCGACTGCGTAAATAGTAGACTTTCCTTTTTATTTTCGACGGCATTGATGTATACTGTTTTCTAGCAACGAAAGTATGTGTTCTGTTGCGAATCCGAAGCATTCCGTATTGTGACTTTTTACACCGTAGCCGAGGATGATATGACGCAGGCAAAAATATTCGAGCACATCGAGCGAAAGCGAATGCACAATCTCTATCTCTCCCGATCTTGTCGCGATCTGGAGACGCTTTCACACGAGTTGATGGGACTGCACAGTTGGTTTTATCGCAATGTCGCGTTTTCCGCGCTGATTCGCGGCGCGGACATCGCCAATTGGAAAACCAAGCTCACCAAAACCTGGCTCTATCGGGGAACGCTGCACGGCGTGGTCTATGACGACCTGCCGGGGCTGCTCGCGCTGCATCCGGGGGAATCCTATCTCACCGGAATGTTTGGTAAACAATTGATCGAAACCCTAGCAGACGAGGTTGTTCGATATATGGAGGACGGGGTCACGTCCCGCGCGGAGTTTCGCAGGATTTTCAGCGCGCAGTACAGTCCCGAGATGATCGAGTCTCTGTTTTCGCCCTGGGGCGGCATATTCGTGTATCTCGCGCGGCAGGGCCGCGTCGCGTTTCGGGACATGACGAGTCGGGACTGTGATTTGATCTCCGCGGAACCAACCGAGCCGTTTGAAGAAGTGTTGCCGGAGTTGGTGCGCCAGTATTTCGCGGTCTATGGTCCCGCCACATTGAGCGATGCCGCATGGTTTTTCGGCTTCTGGAAAGAGGAAGCAAATGTATTGCGCAAGCTTCCGCTCGATGATATCGCAAGCTTTGAGTTGGACGGGGTTCGTTATTACGACGCGAGTGCGGACGAAACCGAAGAGATCCCTCCGCTGACGCTGCTTTCCGGCTTTGACCCGATTGTCGTTTCCTATACCGATCGGCGGGCGGTGATGCCGGCGGAATACAAAAGCCGGGTCGTCCTCAAATCCGGCATCTGCAATCCTTCCATCGCAATCGACGGGCGCATCGCCGGCATTTGGAATATCACGAAAAACGAGCCTGTCGTCGAGTTTTTTGAAAAGCAGCCGAAGCGCGTCGTCTCCGAAGCGAAAGCGCGCGTGGACGCCATTCGCTGGCAAATGCGATAATCGCGCTACGTTCGCATAGATTCCGTATCCTAATACAAGAAACGAATCACGACAGATCATGTAATAAACGATAAAACACCCTGTTTACGGAGGTCCCTTTTGCAAAACAAACACCGCATCGCAACCATTATAATCGCTGTTATTTTCGCTTGTATGTTTGTTGTCGGAATCCTGCACTATCAGGATTATGGCGTTTCCGTTGACGAGACCATTCAACGACAACATTCGTTGATTGCCTATAAATACATCATGCAGCAAGTGTTTCATCACGATGTGAAAGAGCTCGCCAAGTACCCGAATCTGCAAGACTATCCGTATCGCTACTATGGAACGTTCCTGCAGTTACCGATGGTGTTTTTAGAGGACGTAAACAGTTTCTTTAATGATATGGGCGACGTCATGCGCACCCGCCATCTGATCACTTTTCTTTATTGTTTCATCGGTTATCTTTGCTTTTACGCCTTGGGAAAGCGGGTCTTTCAAAATCGCTGGATCGCGCTGTTAGGCTCCGTCATGTTGTATCTTTACCCGCGCTTTTTCGCAACGCAGTTTTTCTACATCAAGGATATGCTCTTCGTCGCTTCCTTTATGGCGGCAATGTGGGCCACCGTACTGCTGATCGAAAAAGAAGGTAAGCCGCTCTATGGCTTGCTGTTTTGTTTTGTTGCGGCAATCTGCGCAAATGTGCGCTTTATCGGTATGATATTCCCCGCGCTCGTGATCGGTTATTGGTTCATTCGAGACGTGTTCATCCGCAAAGTGTTTCGCCAAGGCTTCAAAGCCGTACTGCGGCGCGTTGGCGCATATGCCGCTCTGGTGCTTGGCTTTCTTGCGATCTATGTGGCAATTCACCCGGCTTGCTGGGAAACGCCGCTCCGCTCTATCGTTGCGGTCATCAAGACTTTCTCCTACTATGACACGTGGCAAGGATCCACGATGTTTATGGGACAATGGGTGCCGTGGAATGATGTTCCTTGGTACTTCATCCCGGTATGGCTTCTGATCTCGCTTCCGGTTTGGTATCAGTTGCTCTTTTTCTGCGCGTTGATCCTGTCGTTGCTTATGATCGTTTTTCCAAGACGGTTTTCAAAGCGTATCTTCCCGCTGCAAGCGGTTGAAGCAAAGCAATCCTGGCTGGAAATCTTACTGCAAGCGCCTTATCGCTATGTTCTGTTTGCGATTGCGCTGTTTTTCGGCCCGCTTCTTTTGGTGATACTCAATAAATCTGTATTATATAACGATTGGCGGCAGATGTATTTCTTGCTCGTACCTTACGTGTTTCTCGCGCAGTTTGCGGTATCCGTACTGTTCCGTTTGTGCAATCGAGCTTGGGTGAGGAACTCGGTTGCAGTTGCGATCTGTGGCATGCTTCTGATGCAGACAGTCTGGATTGTGGATCATCATCCGTATGAGCATCAATATCTCAATTGGTTTGCTACGCCATATCGCGCGCAATTTTGCCGGGATGCAACGCGCACATCGTATTATGACGCAGTCAAATATCTGCTGGCACATGCGGAAGAAGACACGATCGTTCTGAATAGCAGTTGCGAGTACTTTCAGATTGTGCTGTACCAAGTCGCGATGTTGACGCCTGAGGAACAAGCACGTTTGCGATATGAAGACGGCGGCATGTATGAAGTGACGGATACTTACTATGTTGAAGAAAGTAATTTCTCACTCGAAGGATATGAACCATGGTATTCTATTTATGTCGACGGCTGCCCGATCGTAAATATTCTGAAAAAAACATCGTGAGCGATAGAATGATCCAGGAGGCCAGATGATACAAAAACTATCGATCGTAATCCCTTTTTATAACGAAGTCGACTCTCTA
>CAYVAO010000141.1:2599-5851 GCA_964448895.1 uncultured Christensenella sp. | reverse complement strand
GTCGATCGAAGGACGTTCTTGCAGACGGTGGCCGTCGGAACCGCGGTTGCCTGCATGCTTGCAGGAGAAGAGGCACTCGCGCAACCCAGGCAAGTAAGCTGAAAAGCTATGATGAAAAAAGTTGCGCAAATAAACCCGTACCGAATCGTTCTCATCTCCCATCGTTTGATTTCATTTTACATGAAATGATATGGAATCACCATACTTTTCGCCTTGTAGTCCAAATTTGCGAGAATACCGTAAATAAGCGTAAAGAACGAATAAAGCGCGCTTCCGTTTGACGAAACACGCGCTCGATTATATTAGATTGAATGAATCAATAAGGTAAGGGACAGATTATTGCTCTTTGCCAGTCGATAGCTCGATGATTTTCTCGACGGTGATATCTTTTGTCGCAACGTTGCAGACGCAGGTGCGGTTTGCAAGCACCGCCACGCGAGCGCAAATGCCCAGAATCTCCTCAATATCGGACGAGATAAATATGATACCCGCCTTTTTCTTGATGAGGTCATTGATGGAATTATAGATGTCGATCTTGCTTGCGATATCGAGTCCCCTCGTGGGATCGTCCAGAATAAAGATCTTCGCGCGGCTCATGATCCACTTCGCAAAAACCGCTTTCTGCTGATTGCCGCCGGTATATTCCATGATGTTGTTATGCAAATGCTGCGGGATATTCAGCTTTTCCACATAGTCGGCAACGACCTGCTCCATATAGGACGTGTTGATGAAGCTATAGTTAGCAAAGCGTTTGAGCGAGGATACCGCGACATTGTTGCTGATATCCATATAGCCAAAGAGGGAGTCCGTCAGCCGGTTTTCCGGAATCAACGCGATGCCGTTGCTGATGGCTTTATACGGGCTGTCGAGCTTCATCTTAACGCCGTTGAGATAGATGTCGCCGACAACGCCGTCCACCGCGCCAAAGAGACAGTTCGCAAGCAGCGTTCTGCCGGAACCGGCAAGACCGGTGATGCCGAGGATATCGCCCTCGCACAAATCCAGATTGATATTTTTCAGTTTGTCGGAAAAGCCGAGATTGCGAACGCTGAGGATATTCTTTCCTTTTTTGATGACGATTTTTGGATAACGGCTCATGATATAACGCCCGCTGAGCATTTTGATGATCTCTTCCTGCGGGCAGTCCGCGACTACCTTTGTGCCGATGATGCTTCCATTTTTGATGATGGTCACGCGGTCTCCGAGCAGCGAGACATCCTCAATGCAATGCGTAATATAAAAGATTCCTGCGCCTTTTGCCTTGATCTTGCTGACGATACGGTACAATAAATCCCGCTCGCTGTGGGTGAGCGCGGAGGAGGGTTCGTCTAGAATAACGATCTTCGCGTCGGAGATATAAGCGCGGCAGAATTCGATGATTTGGCGCTGCGCAAATCCGAGCGAATCCACTTTGTCAAACACGGTGACGGGCAGATCGAGATCCTCAATCAGCCGCTGACACATATAGTTGAGTTTGTCGTAGTCGATGCTCTTGAGCAACTTGCTTTTATAGGGCATGTTGTTAAAGAACAGGTTTTCGGCGATGGAAAGCTGCGTGAGCATCGTCGCATCCTGACGAATATAGATCACGTCGTCGAACATATCGTTGGACATGGCTTTGTTTCGAATCAGTTCATTACGGATATAGATTGAGCCGGAATCAGGCGTGACCAAGCCGCTGACAATCTGCATCAAAAGGCTTTTCCCAGCACCATTTTCGCCCATGATGACATGGATTTCATTTTCATAGAGATCGATATCGATGTCGCTGAGATGAAAATTGTCAATCTGAAAATTGACATGTTCCAGTCTCAAGAGTTCGACAGACATGCTTGCACATCCTTTCGAGAGAAGCTGATGCGACTATTCCTCGTAGATATTGACGGAAGTGTAGAGCTGAATATTCAGATCGAACAGATAATCCTTATAGGAGTCGTCGAGCGTTGAGTTGGTGATGATCTTGTCGGCAATGTCAAGGCCTCCCACTCGATAGAACGACTTTGAACCGAAATGGTCCGCGAGACAGACGACGGAGACGGTCTCCGCCATCTTGCACGCTTCCTGAATCAATGAAGCTTTGCTGATGCTGGAGACGGTAATGCCGGTTTTTTTACTCACGCCTTCCACCTCGACGATTAGGTGGTTAAGCGAGAAATTCTGCATGTTGTTGATGGCCAACTGCCCGTATACGGCGGACTCGTTTAAGTCCCCGCCCAGAAGAATCAGTTTATTGCTGGGTGAAGACGAGAACTCCAGCGCGATTTTCAGATCGTTGGTGAGCACGGTGAGGTTTTTCTTGTGTGTCAGCTTTCTTGCCGCAAGCAGATTGGTCGGCCCATCCGTCAGCATAATGATATCGTTGTCGGAGACCAAATGAAAGATCGTGTCCGAAATCTCGGTCATCTGCGGCGTGTAGTCGTCTTCCGAATCCTCGTAAATATATGTTTCATCCAAATCGGCGTTGAGGACGGCGCCTCCGTGCGCACGCTTGAGAAAACCTTCGTTCTCCAGTTTTTCAAGATCGCGGCGGATCGTCACTTCGGTCACGTTTAATAAGCTGCTGAGTTTTGCAACAGAAACATGCTTGTCTTTATTCAGATAATCTTTGATGATTTTTATTCGTTCAATTGCAAACATGATCGAAAGAAACCTTTGTCCTCATTTATTACGAGCTATGGTAATAGTACATGAAAAACACAAAATGATCAATACGAATCAATCATATCAAATAGAAACACAAACGAAAGTGAAAATTGCAAAATCTAAGTGTTGACAGTGAAAAATCTTGGTGATAAAATACGAAACGTACAGAAAACAAACAAAAAGCACATAAAGCAAACAAACAGAACAAAAAATCAAAAACACTTATCGCGAACTTTCCAGCAGAATGAATATCATTTACTTCAATTTTCAAAAACCTGCGATTCGCTAACCCTTTTACAAAATATGCGCACCATCCGTTACGATAGACCACGATTTGTACGAATAGAATCCGAGTGCTCTTTGGCAAACCCCAAATTTGAATTTAATTTGCTTCGATTACGCAGTCGGAGCAAGATAAAAAACAAAGGAGAGAAACTAATGAAAAAGGTATTCACGTGCATTCTGGCGCTGGTGCTGGGACTGTCAATGTTCGCTTGCGCGAGCACAACCCCCGCCGCGTCTGCACCCGCGGCAACCGAAGCTCCCGCTGCGGCAACCGAAGCGGCAGCAACCGAAGCGGCAACCGCAGCTCCGGCTGGCGGCTACATC
>CAYVAO010000141.1:0-2589 GCA_964448895.1 uncultured Christensenella sp. | reverse complement strand
GTACACAGACGCTTGCCCGCGTTCTCGCACGCCGCGCGGGCCAGGTGGTAGGTGCGGTACCCTTGCGGTACGACCCCCGGGCGCCTCCCGGCGCGCGGGCCGCAGCGACCGCGGCGCCGGTCAGCGGCTATATCGGAATTTCGATGCCGACGCAGTCGAGCGAACGCTGGATCAAAGACGGCAACACGATGAAGGAAATCCTCGAAGCGAAGGGTTACACCGTTGACCTGCAGTACGCGGAAGACGATATCCCGACTCAGAAGTCTCAGATCGAGAACATGATCACCAAGGGTGCGAACGTTCTGATCATCGCGGCTGTTGACGCTTCCACGCTCTCCGCGACGCTGGATCAGGCCGGCAAAGACGGCGTGAAGATCATCGCTTACGATCGTCTGCTCGTCGACACCGATGCGGTCTCCTACTATGCAACGTTTGATAACCGTGGCGTTGGCAAACTCCAGGCGCAGTCTCTGGTTGATGGCCTCAAAGCCAACAAGGGCGAAGGCCCCTACAACATCGAGCTCTTCGCAGGTTCCCCGGACGACACGAACAGCTTCTACTTCTACAGTGGCGCGATGGACATCCTCCAGCCGCTGATCGACGCCGGCACGATCGTCGTTGTCTCCGGACAGACGGCACAGGCCGACATCGGCACCCTCCGTTGGGATGGCGCGGTTGCACAGGCTCGTATGGATGCGCTCCTTGCTGCGAACTACACCTCTGGCAAGCAGCTTGACGGCGTGCTCTCTCCCTACGATGGACTCTCCCGCGGTATCATTTCGTCCCTCGTATCGTTCGGCTACCAGCCCGGCACGGAAAACTGGCCGGTGGTCACCGGTCAGGATGCGGAAGCAGCCTCGATCAAGCTGATCATCTCGGGCGAACAGTATTCGACGATCCTCAAGGACACCAGAGACCTCGCGAAAGTTGCGGCGGGCATGGTTGACGCGTTGCTGAACGGAACCGAACCGGAAATCAACGACACCACGACGTACAACAACAACGTTAAGGTCGTTCCGTCCTACCTGCTGATTCCGTACACCGTCACGGTGGACAATTATCAGGAACTGGTCATGGATTCCGGCTACCTGACCGCGGACGACATCAAATAAGTAAGAGGTAAGATCGAAAACTTCAAATCGGCTAGCGGTAGCATGAAGACAAATACTGCTAGCCGATTTGAGTCTAACAAGTGTAAAATAAATATGTCTCTACCCAGGGATAGAAAAAGAGGAGTTATCTATGGGAAAGTATATTTTGGAAATGAGGAATATTACAAAAACATTTCCAGGAGTGAAAGCTCTTGATAATGTGAATTTCAGAGTGATTCCGCATCATATTCACGCCCTCGTTGGTGAAAACGGCGCGGGCAAATCTACACTGATGAACATCCTCAGCGCTGTCTATCCCCACGGAACATACGAAGGGGACATCGTGGTAGATGATGAAGTCTGCATCTTCAAATCGATCAAAGACAGCGAAGCAAAAGGGATTGCCATCATCCACCAGGAACTCGCTTTGATTCCCAGCCTGTCGATTGCAGAAAATGTTTTTTTAGGAAACGAACAAACGGATAAAGGACTCGTCATCAATTGGGAAAAGACCAGAATTCGAACGACCGAGATGCTTAAAAAAGTTGGCTTGGATGAGCGGACTGACACGAAGATTAAGGATATTGGACTTGGAAAACAGCAGCTGGTCGAAATTGTCAAAGCGCTTGCAAAGGACGTAAGGCTTTTAATTCTTGACGAACCGACAGCAGCATTAAACGATAAAGACTCCGATCATCTTTTAGATCTGCTGGTAGATCTGAAAGAGCACGGAATTACAAGCATCATCATTTCTCATAAACTCAATGAGATTACAAAAGTCGCCGACGAAATCACGATTTTGCGTGATGGCGCGACGATTGAGACGCTGGTCAAAGGCGTGGACGATATCTCGGAAGAGCGGATCATCAAATCGATGGTCGGCCGCGAGATTATCGACCGGTTCCCCAAGCGGAACCACCAAGTCGGCGAGGTGTTCTTTGAGGTAAAGAACTGGAACGCATATGACCCGCTGGACGATGAGAAGCAGATTCTCAAAGACATCAATATCAATATCAAAAAGGGCGAGGTCGTCGGCATCGCTGGCCTGATGGGAGCGGGACGCACGGAACTCGCTATGAGTCTGTACGGAAAAGCGTACGGCGCGAAGATCTCCGGTCAGATTTTGAAAAACGGCGAAGAACTGGCGATCAACGACGTAAGCGATGCCATTGCAAAGGGCATTGCATATGCAACCGAAGACCGGAAATCCGCGGGGCTGATTCTGATTGACGATATCAAGCGCAACATCACGCTCTCGTCACTCGGCTCGCTGAAAAAGAAGTGGGTGATCGACGACAACCTCGAAATCAAGGTCGGCGAAGAATACCGGAAAAAACTCAATATTAAGTCTTCGAGCATTTTGCAGAAAACAGGCGATCTTTCCGGCGGAAACCAGCAAAAGGTCGTATTCAGCAAGTGCATATTTGCCGATCCGGACATCCTGTTTTTAGACGAACCGACCCGTGGTATCGATGTCGGCGCGAAATATGAAATCTAC
>CAYVAO010000140.1:0-5996 GCA_964448895.1 uncultured Christensenella sp. | reverse complement strand
TCCGCGTGCGCAGTTGCATCGTGCAGTGTTTCGACCAGATTGTGTGCACGAGCGACAACCTCGCCATTTTGAACCAAAACCGCGCCGACGGGAACCTCGCCCGCTTCAAACGCGAGCGTTGCTTCCTCCAGCGCGAGGCGCATAGATTGCTCCATTTCGGCCCGGTTGCTCATCCTCTCGATAACACCTCGAATGTATCAAAATCCTCATATTGTACGCGCCAGAGGCATAGCCCGTGCGGCGGTGCGGTTGCGCCCGCGTCCGATCGAAGACCGCTTTCCAGCGCGGCTGCAATCGCGTTCTCCGGCAGTTTACCGCCGCCGATTTCCAATAGCGTTCCGGTAAGAATGCGCACCATGTTGTAAAGAAAGCCGTTTGCGCTCACTTCGTAATAGAGATATTTCCCGTCTTGCGTCCATTCGCTTCTGGTTACCGTGCGCACCGTGTTTTCCAACGTGCAGCCCGCGCTCATAAACGCGGAGAAGTCGTGTTCGCCAAGCGCAAATTTCGCCGCGCGTTGCATGCGGGATAGATCCAACGGGGTGTGTACGTGCAGCGCGGTGGTGCGCGTAAACACGTCTGCATGAAGACCGGTTTGAACCGTATAGCGATAGGTTTTGTTCTTTGCGGAGAACCGCGCGTGAAAATCCTCCGGCGCTTCCTCACTGTAGAGCACGCGAATATCCCGCGGCAAACGCATGTTTAGCGCAATGGCGAATTTATCAGCGGGCATACGGACGTTCGTGTCAAAATGCGCGACCTGCGCGTTTGCGTGCACGCCGCTGTCGGTTCGCCCGGAACCGTGGAACTGAATGGACTCACCCGTGATCGCTTTTGCGGCCTCGTTCAGACGCTGCTGAACAGAGATGCCGTTTTCCTGCACCTGCCAGCCGACGTAGTTTGTCCCGTCGTATTGAACGATCACGCGGATGCGGCGGCTCATAGCGGCAGCTTCTCCATCAGGATGATGCCGACAAGAAACAAGACGAGCAACAGGGTAGAGATCAGATCTCGCGCGTGAAAATGCAGCTCACGCATGCGGGTTCTGCCTTCTCCGCCGTGATAGCAGCGGCTCTCCATCGCCATGGCGAGTTCGTCCGCGCGGCGAAACGCGGAGACGAACAGCGGAACCAGCACGGGGATCATGCTCTTTGCCCTCTGAAAGATATTTCCGCTCTCAAAGTCCGCACCGCGCGCCATCTGCGCCTTTTGAATGCGGTCGGTCTCCTCCATCAATGTGGGGATAAACCGCAGCGCGATGGTCATCATCATGGCGAGCTCGTGCGCGGGGAAATGCAGCTTTCTCAACGGCGACATGAGTTTTTCCAGCCCGTCGGTCAGCGCGATAGGCGAGGTGGTCAGCGTCAGGATCGATGTACCCGCAACGAGCAGAACGAGACGAAGCGTGATATAGACCGCCTGTTCAACCGCCTCTTGTGTGAGCTTGATGAACTTCCATTGAAACCAGACTGTGGTGCCCTGCGTGGCAAAGAGATTGATCACAAACATGAACACCAAAAGCCACTTCATCGGTTTCAGCGAAGAGAAAAAGTAGCTCGCCGGTACCTGCGCAAACGCGAAGATTGCGACCAATAGTACGACAGGCAACACGAATACCGGAAGTGTCTTCACTACGAAAACAATCGCGATATAGATTGCCATCAGGAAAATCTTTGTCCGCGGGTCGAGACGATGCACAACGCTGTTACCTGGCAGATATTGACCCAGGGAGATGTTAGCAGTCATGGTTCCACCTCCCGATCAGGTCTTGCGCGAGTTCTTCCATACGGAAATAGTCCTGTTCAATGGCAACGCCGCGTTCGCGAAGCGCGCGAACGAGCTGCGTTGCCTGCGGCAGATTCAGCCCCATATTCAATAGCTCCGCGCTGTGTGAAAACACGGCTTCGGGCGTATCAACCATAAATAAGGAGCCTTTATCGAGCACCGCGATGCGGTCGGCAAACATGGCGACGTCGTCCATCGAATGGGACACCATGACGATGCCCGTGCCGAAGTCGCGGCGGAGCGATTCAATGAGCGCGAGAATTTCGTGCCGTCCGCGCGGATCGAGTCCCGCCATAGGTTCGTCCAGCACGAGATATTTTGGACGCATGGCGAGAATGCCCGCCAGCGCCGCTCGCCGCTTTTCTCCGCCGGAGAGTTCAAAAGGAGACTTTTCCGCAAACTCATCCGGATTGAGCCCCACGAGGCGAAGCGCTTCTGGTACGTGCGTTTCAATCTCGGCTTCCGGCAAGCCCATGTTCTTTGCCCCGAAGGCGACATCCCGCGCGACAGTCTCTTCAAAGAGCTGGTATTCGGGATATTGAAACACCATACCGACCAGAGAGCGAATCTGCTTTCTAAGCTTTTTTTCTCGCGTGTCGAGACCATCCACCAGAACCGAGCCGGACGTTGGCAGCAGCAACCCGTTGAGATGCTGAATCAGCGTGCTCTTGCCGGAGCCGGTGTGACCGATGATACCGAGAAACTCGCCGTCCTGAATGGTTAGCGAGATACCGGAGAGCGCGGGGTAGGCAAGCTGGCTTCCCGGCAGGTAGGTATGATCAAGTTGTTGAATCTGTATTGGCATTCTTTATCCTTATCGTTTTAGAGTTCGTTTGATTCTGTTATGAATGCAGAACGCGGCTGAGTTCATCGGCGAGCGAATCGCAAGTCATCGCTTCGTGTGAGACCGGCACGCCGGCTGCAATCAACTCATCGCGTAGTTTAACGAAAGCGGGCGCATCCAGACGGCTTTCTTCCAGCAAAACACGCTCGTTAAACACTTCTTTAGGGGTGCCCTCCATCACAAGCCGCCCGTCGGAGAGAACGAACACACGATCCGCGCCCAGCGCTTCCTCCATAAACTGCGTGATCATGACCACGGTCATGCCGCGCTCACGATTGAGCTTTTTTACAGTGGAGAGTACTTCTTCGCGACCGCGCGGATCGAGCATTGCGGTGGCTTCGTCCAGCACGAGCACCTCCGGCTGCATGGCAAGAAGGCCCGCGATGGCGACGCGCTGCTTTTGCCCGCCGGAGAGCGCGTGGCTCGCCTTTTCGGCATAGCCGGTCATCTCAACTTCGCGAAGCGCTTCGTCTACGCGCGCGCGAATTTCGGAGGGTTTGACGCCAAGATTTTCCGGGCCGAATCCAACGTCTTCTTCCACGATCGTGGTGACAAGCTGGTTATCCGGGTTTTGAAACACCATGCCGACACGACGGCGAATCTCTAACAGATTATTTTCGTCTCGCGTGTCCATGCCGTCTACCGTGACGGTTCCTTCGACAGGTAACAAGAGCGCGTTGAGCATTTTGCAAAGCGTGCTCTTGCCGGAGCCGTTATGACCGACGATGGCGATGACTTCGCCTTTCTGAATGGATAGGCTGATGTTTTTGAGTGCGACTTTTTCCGCACCCGCGTATTGAAACCCGACGTTTACGATTTCGATGAGCGCGTTCGGGGTCATGCTTTTTTTCTCCTGTCCTGCCTAATCCGCGCTCGCGTTCTTGTGGTTTAGAGGCACGGTATGATAAAATATATTCCGAGAGACACAAAAATTGTGTGATTCTCAGCAAAATAGGCAATTTAGTATAGCAAATACAGCCGCATCTTACAAGGGTTAGCGCCCATTCCTGCGGCATCGTCGCATTGGCGACAAGGAGCGAACAAACATGAAAACTCTATTACAAAACGCACGATGCATCGTCACCTGCGACGACAACGACACGATTCTGCGCGGAGCGGACGTTCTGATGCAGGACGGCGTGATCGCAGCGATCGGGGATCTTGGCTCAGTGCAGGCGGATGAAGTGATTGACGCAAGCAGGCTGATTCTCTATCCCGGCTTGATCAACACACACCATCACCTCTATCAATATTTTACGCGGAACCTGCGGCATGTGCAGAATCTGGAACTATTCGACTGGTTGACCGCGTTGTATGATATCTGGGCGCATCTCAACGAGGACACCGTTCGCCTCAGCTCGCTTTCCGGCATGGGCGAACTCATGAAATACGGCTGCACGACCTGCTTTGATCATCATTACGTCTTTCCCAACGGCGCGGGAGATTTACTCGCAGCGCAGTTTTCCGCCGCCGAAGAGCTTGGCATTCGCATGGTGAGTTCGCGCGGCAGCATGAGCCTTTCGCGAAAAGACGGGGGATTGCCGCCGGATTCCGTTGTACAAACGACGGACGAAATTTTGCGCGACAGCAGAGACGCCATCGAACGGTATCACGACGCGTCCGATTTTTCCATGCGACAGGTAGTGCTCGCGCCCTGTTCGCCGTTTTCCGTGACAGCAGATTTGATGAAGGAGAGCGCGAAACTCGCGCGGAGTTACGGCGTTCGTCTGCACACGCACCTTTGCGAAACCAAGGATGAGGAGCGCTTTACAGAAAGTACGCGCGGCATGCGTCCGCTTGCTTATATGGAGAGCGTGGATTTTGTGGGCAGCGATGTGTTTTACGCGCACGGCATCTACTTTAACGATGAGGAACTCCAATTTCTCTCGAAAACGGGCACCGGCGTTGCGCATTGCCCTTGCTCGAACATGAAGCTCAGCTCCGGCGTTGCGCGCATTCCCGATATGCTCCGGCTGGACGTTCCGGTGGGACTTGCGGTCGACGGAAGCGCAAGCAACGACGCTTCGAATTTAATGGAAGAAATGCGTGCGGCGTATTTAATGCATCGCTTACAGTACGGCGCGCAAGCGCCGAGCGGGTACGATCTTCTCAAGATGGCGACGCGAGGCAGCGCAAGACTGCTCGGCAGAAAGAAACTTGGGCAAATCGCGACAGGCTGCGCGGCGGATCTGTTTGCCATTCGCTATGATCGTATGGAGATGGCGGGCGCGGAGCGCGACGAGGCGAACCTCTTCGGCACCGTTGGGTATCATCTGCCCGCGGATGCCGTCTGGGTCGGTGGCAAACTGACGGTGAAAGATGGCGCGCTGACCCGCATTGACGA
Organism: uncultured Christensenella sp.; assembly: GCA_964448895.1. Lineage (GTDB taxonomy): Bacteria > Bacillota > Clostridia > Christensenellales > CAG-138 > UBA7703. The sequence continues at coordinate 1,023 of CAYVAO010000140.1, read as the reverse complement.
GGATAGAACAGCTGCACAGAGCAGGGCGGAAATTGACCGCTTGCTTATATCCGCGGCTGTATCATAAGGAGGGACAATCCATTGGAAGAATTACAGCGACCTAGCAAGAAGTTCAACGTTCGTGAACTCGTACAAGGGGCAATCATCGCCGCGGTCTACGCGCTGCTGACGATATTTTTAGCTCCGATCTCATCCGGCCTGGTACAATGCCGCGTGTCGGAAGCGATGAGCATTCTGCCGTATTTCACGTTTTCCGCCGTACCGGGGCTGTTTATCGGCTGTCTGCTTGCCAATCTTTTGACCGGAGCTGCTGTCTACGATGTGATATTCGGCAGTCTCGCTACACTGGTTGCGGCATACATAACGTATTGGATGCGAAATCGCGTATCCAAATATCTGGCGCCGCTGCCTTCCGTCGTTGTTAATGCGCTCGTTGTGGGCTGGTTGTTGACATACGTTTATCAGTTTGGCGCGCCGTACTGGCTTGCGGCGGGCTATGTCGCAATCGGTCAGGCGATCGCCTGCTTTGGGCTTGGCCTGCCCCTGTTGAAACTATTGGATCGCTTCCGCGGGAAGCTCTTCGGAGAAAGTGCAAAAAGCGAACAACGCTAACAGGCAGGAGCGGGGGAATACACCTCCGCTCCTGTTTTATATATAAAAACGATTTTAGTGCCGCTAAATAATGTTTTATTGCAGGGATTCCTGCAATTTGATTGAATAAGATTGATTTTCGAATTGTAAATTGAATGAAAATCCTGCATTTTATTCGGTTAGACGATATCGGTTTCATTGACAGTATGCGCGGCTGGGGATATAATATCAGGTGGTAATCAATGGGTAACCCCGATTCCATACATATCTAAGGAGGCATCCACCAAATGGCAAAAACCATGACAATCGACGGTAATACCGCCGCGTCGCATGTTGCGTATGCGTTTTCCGACGTAGCAGCGATTTACCCGATCACACCGTCTTCCCCCATGGCGGAAGTTGCGGATGATTGGTCGGCAAACGGCAGAACAA
>CAYVAO010000139.1:4617-6010 GCA_964448895.1 uncultured Christensenella sp. | reverse complement strand
TGCTCGCGGACTGCGGCGCAAGCATTCTCTTGAACCTCAGCGCAAGCGACGAGGCCGTCACAAAGGTGGATTACCGGCGCATGCTCGTGCAGAGCCAAAGCTCCCGCACCAACTCGGCCTATGTATTTTGCAGCGCGGGAACGGGCGAAAGCACGACGGACGTGGTCTTCTCCGGTCATGATATGATCTGCGAAAACGGCACCATGCTCGCGGAATCAAAGCCCTTTGGCGCGGGTTACTGTGTCAGCGAAGTCGATTTGGAGTTTCTCTCCCGCGAGCGCAGGCGCTTTGCCAGAAAGCTCTTCGACAATTCGGAAAGCGTGCGCATTCCGTTTTCAATGGATATCGCCGAAACCAAGCTCACGCGCGCGTTTTGGAAAACGCCGTTTATCCCGGATACGAGCGCGAGCGCGGCGACGCGGTTTGATCAAGTGCTCGCCATCCAGAGCCACGGCCTCGCCCAGCGCATCAAGCACACCAACGCCAAGAAGCTGCTCATCGGCATCTCCGGTGGCGTAGACTCCACACTCGCGCTGATCGTCAGCAAAGAGGCACTGTCGCTCCTCAAGCGTCCCGCGGAGGACGTCGTTGCGGTGACGATGCCGTGTTTTGGCACCAGTGCACGCACGCGCGCCAACGCGGAAAAACTCTGCAACGCCCTCGGCATCTCCATGCGGGAGATCAACATCGGCGAGAGCGTTAAAAAACATCTGGAAGACATCGGGCACTCGATGGACGTTCATGACGCGGCGTATGAAAACGCGCAGGCACGCGAGCGCACACAGGTATTGATGGATCTTGCCAACATGTACGGCGGTCTCGTCATCGGCACAGGCGATTTAAGCGAGCTCGCGCTTGGATTTGCGACGTTCAACGGCGATCATATGTCCAACTACGGCGTGAATGCGGATGTGCCGAAGACACTCATCCGCGCGATGCTTCGCTATATTGCGAACAAATCGGATGACGCACTGAAAGAGGTGCTGATCGATATCGTCGATACGCCCGTCAGTCCGGAGCTCCTGCCGCCAAAGGACGGTGAGATCGCGCAGGTCACCGAGGATATCGTTGGCCCGTACGAACTGCACGATTTCTTCCTCTACCATCTGCTGCGTCGCGGCGCGGGGAAAGAAAAGATCATCCGCGTGGCAAAATACGCGTTTGACGGGGATTACGATTGCGAGACGATCGAAAGATGGTACTCCATGTTCATCCGCCGCTTCTTCGCGCAGCAGTTTAAGCGCAACTGCATTCCCGATGGCCCGCGCATCGGCAACGTCGCCCTCTCTCCGCGTGGAGACTGGCGCATGCCCAGCGACGCGCAGCCGCACGCGTTTCAGTAAGAGTCTAAGTAACAGCAAAGCCGCCCATTTAATCGGGCGGCTTTTGTGTT
>CAYVAO010000139.1:0-4607 GCA_964448895.1 uncultured Christensenella sp. | reverse complement strand
AAGTGGGTTTCTTCTCAGAGTGACGATTTGAAGGCAGACGTTGAGGAGGCTTGTATGCTTGCCTCACTTATGACGCGTATATTATCCATATTAAAGCTGAATCGATAGTTGTTTACTTCTCCATTTTGCAAAAGCAAAGCCGCCCATTTAGCCGGGCGGCTTTTGTGTTGCCAGTACGGTATTTGGTTTATCCCGAAATCGCCTTCTTGATGCGCCAGGTTTCGCTTTCGTTGAGCAGTAGCGTCAGGTGTGTGCCGTCCTCCTCGTGGGATTCGGACAGGATCGTCGCGCTTTGGCGAATCATCTGCATCGCGCCGTGCTTGTCGTAAGGCACCACAATCTCCAACTTTACCTGCGTCTTGGCGAGCGCTTCCTCAATGGCGTGCAGAAGGGTGTCGATGCCCGATCCTTCCGCCGCGCTGATGGCGATGCCACCGCTCCTCGGCTTGGCTTCCGGTTTGTCGATCTTGTTATATACGTCGATGCGCGGCGTATCCAGCGCGCCTAGCGAGGTCAATACCTCCTCGACCACGCGCATCTGCACGTCGAAATAATCGCTGGAACTATCCACCACATGCAGCACGAGATCCGCGTCGCAAACCTCGTCCAACGTGGAGCGAAACGCGTTGACCAGATCATGTGGTAGTTTGTTGATAAACCCTACTGTATCGCTCAGCAGGCACTCCGTGCCGTTTGGCAGCGTGATCTTTCGCACGATGGGATCGAGCGTCGCAAAAAGCTTGTCCTCCGCGAGCGCATCCGCGCCGGAGAGCAGATTGAGCAGCGTCGATTTGCCCGCGTTGGTGTAACCCACCAGCGCCACGACGGGAATCGGGTTCGCCGCACGCTTTGCACGGCGTAAGCCGCGTTGTTTCTCAATCTCCGCGAGCTCCTGCTCCAGTTCAAAGACGCGCCTGCGGATTCTGCGGCGGTCGATCTCCAGCTTTTTTTCGCCGGGTCCGCGCATACCGACGCCGGAGGAACCCTGGCGAGATAGCACCTTGCCCATGCCGAGCAATCGAGGCAGTCTGTACTTCAACTGCGCAAGCTCGACCTGCAGCTTGCCCTCGCGGGACTGCGCCCGCTGGGCGAAGATATCCAGAATCAGCATGGTACGGTCGATGATTGGAAGACCCAGCACCAACTCCAAATTTCTCAACTGAATCGCGGTCAGCTCGTCGTCAAACACAAAGATATCCGCTTCGCAGGCGGACGCGGTCAGCGCAAGCTCCTCCGCTTTGCCGCTGCCGATGTACGTGCCAGGATCGACGCTGCGCTTCCTCTGCTGTTCTTTTGCCACGACCTTGATGCCCGCAGTCTGGCAAAGCTCCGCCAGCTCGGAGAGTGTGTCGTAGCCGTCCGTGCTCTCGATGCCTGCGAGTACGGCGCGATCCGGCTTGATCTCAACGATGTTGTAGGTATCGGTTAAGAGCCGCTTGTCCGCCTCCAGAATCGCGTCCATGAGCTGCTTTTGCGGCAGATGATGTGCGCGCATCGGCCCGTACCAAACGGGAATACGCTCCTCGCCTTCCATATCACCGATAAACGCGGCATAGACGCTGCTTGCCCGACCGTCCTTAACCCCGATGGCGCACATGGCGTCGAGGCGAAGCGCGTTGAGCGAGCCAAGGTCGACATCGGAGAGATAGCCTGTCTCGTTCGGGTGCGGGTGGAGGCAGCGCACGCCGCTGAGGCGATCGATATTGCGCACAAGGCGCATCTCTTCCATATGGACGGAGTGGTCGTCGCCCACGCGAACATCCTCAATCTTGCCCACGCGGGAGACATAGATCAGCACCTCGCGATTGATGATGGAAGTAATGCGCACCAACGCATCGCAAACATCGTCCGAAAGGAACTCGTCCGCGGACATCTCCATATCATAGAGCAGCATCATTTCGTTGAGTACGATATCCCGAATGCCGCCAATATTTCCGTGAATTTCTCGTTTCATGTGTTGATTCGCTTTTTCCGTTTCTGTTTCAATTGCGTTTTCACCATACAACTGGTGTTTTTCGCTTGCACGTATCATACCATTCCCGCCGCACGCTGACAATCAAAAGCGTGCTTCCTTGTTCGGCATCCGAACAGAAAAAGCCCGAAGGAGTTCCCTTCAGGCTCTTCTGGAAACGCAAAGCCTTATTTGGCGTTTTTATCCTCTTCGTCAAAGTTAAACGCGGAGGACGGCATGGAAGAAGCGCTGCGCGCGTTGTTGCCCTGGCTGGACTTGGACTGCGCGGTCTTGTCGACATACTTGCGCATCTTGACCACGAGGAATACGATGAGTCCCAGCGTCATCGCGAGCGCGACATAGGAGATAATATCAAACACCGTCGCCGTGAGGAAGGAAAACGAGCCAAGGTCTTTGATCATCACCCAATCGTAAACGGCCTTTGCCGTTTCGGTTGCAGGCGTAATCTCCTGATAGGCGTAAAACGTGTTGCGAAGCAGCGAAGCCGCGCTGTTGATCACCATCGCGATGCCGAGGAAGATATAGATCTTGCGGGAGAGTGCTTTAAACTCCTCCTCTTTTCCCTCTTTGATGTTCTCAACGCTGTAGAGTTTTCCTTTGCCGACGATGCCCGCGTAAAGTACATAGACGGAAACGGCGAGCAGCAGCCAGTCAAACATGGCAAATGAGCTGGACATAATGATTTCTCCTTGTCAGTATTTATTTCTTTGGTCTAGTATTCAATGAATTACAGCTTTTTCAGCTTCGGGCCGGTTGCCGTGTCCTCCACGGTGAAGCCCATCTCTTTCAGCGCATCGCGAATCTCATCCGCGCGCGCAAAGTTTTTCGCTTTTCTCGCGGCCTGGCGCTCTTCAAGCAGCGCCGTCGCTTCGGCCGGAAACTCCTCTTCCTTTTGGTGGGTCAGAATTCCCAACACGCCCGTGAGTTCGCCAAAGAGCGCTTGCCCCGCTTCAATCGCGGCCTTGCCGCGCGGCTGCGTCACAAAGGTGTTCGCGGCTCTGGCAAAGTCAAACAGCACGCCGATGGCGTCGGCCGTGTTGAGGTCGTCGTCCATCGCCTCGCAGAATCTCGTTTTGATATCCTGCAACTCTTCTAGAAACGCCGCGTCCTCCGCAGTGCCGGCGGGCGCAATTTGCGCCTCCGCAAGGCGTTCCTTCGCGGTGCGAAGACGTTCCAGCGCGCTCTGTGCCTGCTGAATCATCTCGCGCGAGAAATTCACGGGATTACGATACTGCACGCCGAGCATAAACATCCGCACGGCTTCCAGATCAAATTCTTTCGCGATATCGCGCACGGTAAAGAAGTTATTGAGCGACTTGCTCATCTTCTGGTTATCGACATTGATGTAGCCGTTGTGCATCCAGTAGCGCGCAAACGGATGTCCCGTCGCGGCTTCGCTCTGCGCAATCTCATTTTCATGGTGCGGAAAGATCAAATCCTGCCCGCCGCCGTGAATATCAAACGTTTCGCCGAGGATCGCCATGCTCATCGCCGAGCATTCAATGTGCCATCCCGGTCTGCCTTTGCCCCACGGGGAATCCCAACTCGGTTCACCGGGCTTCTCCGCCTTCCAGAGCGCGAAATCGAGCGGGTCGCGCTTGGCCTCGTCTGGATCGACGCGCGCGCCATTCTCCAGATCGTCAATGTTCTGACCGGAGAGCTTGCCGTAACCATCGAAACTGCGAACGGAGAAGTAGACGTCGCCGTCCGGTGTGGCATAGGCGTGGCCTTTATCGATGAGCGTGCGCACGAGCGAGATGATCTCACCGATGTGCTCGGTCGCTCTAGGGTTCACGCTTGCGCGGCGCACGCCCAGCGCATCGGCATCGTGATAGTATTCCTTGATGAAACGCTCGCCGAGCTCCTTGACCGTCGTACCCTCTTCGTTTGCCCGGCGGATCATCTTATCGTCGATGTCCGTAAAGTTCTGCACAAAGCGCACGTTATATCCGCGGTATTCCAGATAGCGGCGCAGGGTGTCGAATACGATAAACGGACGCGCGTTGCCAATATGAAAGTAGTTATAGACGGTCGGTCCGCAGGCATACATGGAAATCTGCCCGGGTACAAGCGGAATGAGCTCCTCTTTCTTACGCGTCATCGTATTATAGATTTGCATGGTCTTTCCTCCGTGTATCATCATACTATATCACAGATTGCTCCAATCGTATCGGGAAATCTGTCGTTAATCCTTGCTTTTCTCCACAAGCGCCGCTTCCAGCGCGTCCAGACGTTGCTTGAGCTGCTGAAGCTGCTGCTCAACCGGATCCGGCAGATCGACCTGATCGAGATCGACGCCCTCTTCGCCGGACAGGCCTTCCTGCCGCTTGACGCATTTCTCCGTGTCAATGCATTCGCACTTGCCGTCGTCGCACATCCCCACGCGCTCGCAAGGCACTTTGCAGCCGTAGAGCCGCACCACATGCCCGGGCACACCAACCACGGTGGAAAACGCGGGAACATCCTTGAGTACCACCGCACCAGCGCCAATCTTCGCGTGGCTGCCGACCGTCACGGGGCCAAGCACTTTTGCGCCCGCCGAGATGGTGACATGATCGCCTATCGTCGGGTGGCGTTTGCCGGTGTCCTTGCCCGTTCCGCCATAGGAATAGTCCACTCCGGCATGGAAGAGCCC
>CAYVAO010000138.1:0-6020 GCA_964448895.1 uncultured Christensenella sp. | reverse complement strand
ACATAAAAATACATAAAAATACATGATGGTATTGGCTGACGGGAGTGATACGAATGAAGGTTGTATGGAATATTCTTGTAGTGTTGCTGATGGCGCTGGGCCCGAGGGTAATGGTGTTTCTATCAAAACGGGTGAAACTATTCGGCATATTGGGACCGGTGTTCCTCTGCTATGCGGGCGGCATTCTGTTTAGCCTGATCATTCCCGAAACAGGAATCGCCATGAGCATTTCGGAGATTTTGGTGCCGATTGCGATACCGCTGATTCTGTTTTCGGCGGATCTTTCCGGCATCAAGCGGCTGGCAAAGCCAACGCTTGTTTCGTTTATTCTCGTGGTGGTTTCCGTGTCTCTGGTCGCGTGCGCGGCCTATCTGCTCTTTCGCAACCGCATACCGGAGGCGTACAAATATTCCGGCATGATTATCGGCCTGTATACGGGCGGCACGCCGAACCTTATGGCGATTGGCGCCGCGCTTTCGGTGAGTGACTCGCACATCGTTTTGGCAAACGCTGCGGATGTTGTGGTTGGCGGTGTGTACTTTCTGCTGCTGATCTCGATTATGCCGCGGCTGGCCAGACGCTTTCTCAAACCGTTTACCAAAGCGGATACGACCGCGGACGACGGCTATATTCAGATGCTGGAAAAGACGTTTGTGCCGGATAAAGAACCGCTTTCGCTCAAACTGATTGTGCGGCATATTCCCGTCGTGTTGCTTGGCATTCTTTCGCTCGCCGTCGCGGCTGGACTTGCGCTGCTCATCACCGGCAAGCTGGATGTTGTGATCATCATGCTCGTGGTGACCACCTGCGGAATCGGACTATCCTTCGTGAAAAAAGTGCGCAATGCGCCCGGCTCTTTTACGGTCGGACAGTATCTGATACTGATGTTTTCTTTCGGGATCGGGCTTTCGTTTAACTTCGGCGTACTCAACAAAGAAGCGCTTTTACTTCTTGCGATGTTTGCGACCGCGCAGTTTGGAGCCGTGTTGGTGCATATGCTATTGAGCAAGGCGTTTCGTATAGACGCGGATACCGCGCTGATTACCTCCACTGCGGGCATCTACGGACCTGCGTTTATCGTTCCCGTTGCGGACGCGATGGATAACCGCGAGGTAGTGCTGCCGGGACTGATTTGCGGCATCATCGGATACGCGATCGGAAATTATCTCGGGATCGGGATAGCCATTGCGCTAAAGCTGGTGGGCGGTTAAAATAGAAGCGCAGGATACTTTTCACGATTGAATACGACTCTCGGAGGTGCGCACAATGCTTCCCATACAAACAAAACTCAACAATGGAGAATTGGATGATGCGCTGCGGTATCTTTACGGCGACGCGCTGGAATCGCAGAAGCAGAAATATATTGCGCTGACAAACGCGTTTGAAAGCGCATTTGGAGAGAGCGACGATGCGGTGCTGTTTTCCGCGCCGGGTCGCAGCGAGATCGGCGGCAACCACACCGACCATCAGCTCGGGCGCGTGCTCGCCGCTACGGTCACGATGGATACGCGCGCGGTCGTTGCCCCAAGGGCGGACAACATCGTTCGCATTCATTCGCAGGGATACACGCCGCTTTGCGTCTCTCTCGATCATCTGTCGCCGGACTCGACGGAAGAAAACGCGAGCGAAGCGCTGGTGCGCGGCATTGCGGAGCGCTTCACGCAGACGGGGCGCAGCATTGGCGGATTTGACGCGGTGACCGCTTCGGATGTTCCAAAGGGATCGGGCCTTTCTTCCAGCGCGGCGTTTAGCATACTCGTGAGCACGATCTTTTCCGAATTATATAATGAAGGGCAGATTACGCCTGTCGAGCAGGCGCTCGCGAGCAAATATGCGGAAAACCGGCATTTCGGAAAGCCAAGCGGACTGATGGATCAGTTGGCTTGCGCCGTCGGCGGCTTTGTCGCGATCGATTTTGAGCAGCCGGAGGAACCGAAGATTGAAAAGATCGATTGCGATCTCTCCGCACTGGGCTACGGCATCTGCATCGTCAACTGCGGCGGCAACCATGCGGATTTAACGCACGAATACGCGGCGGTGACGAAGGATATGCGCGAGGTTGCGCAGTATTTTGGCAAAACCGTGTTGCGCGAGGTAGACGAGAGCGCGTTTTACGCGGCGCTGGGTCAGTTGCGAAAGAGCGTTTCCGATCGTGCGATTCTCCGCGCGATGCATTTCTTTGGCGATAACGCCCGCGTGCCGCATCAGGCGGAGGCGTTGAAAAACAAGGATATCGAAACCTTCCGCCAGCTGATAAACGACAGCGGCAAGTCGAGCTTTATGCTGCTGCAAAACGTTTGCCCGACGGACTCCTCCGAGCGGGGACTCGCGCTTGCGCTTGCGCTCTCGGAGCGCATGCTGGCGGGAAAAGGCGCCTGGCGCGTACATGGTGGCGGCTTTGCGGGCACCATTCTGGCGCTTGTGCCGCTGGAGACGATGCCAGCTTATCAGGCGGAGATGGAGCGCGTGTTTGGACAAGGCTGTTGCTATCGCTTCGCCGTGCGTCCCGTTGGAGGCGTCAAGATCGGTTCAGTGTAAAATTCACCGCAGAGGCGGTGAAGGAAGTTTTACGGTATATTCCTGTCTGAGCGGGGCAATCTATTGCTTGCGTTTGCACAAAGTGTTACCGTATAGGTTAAATATAGAAATGAGGCAATTATATGCGTGAAGTGGGAGAGTTACTCGGCGTTCTAACCGCTATCCTTTTTGGACTCGCGATCATGAACTTTGTGATTAAGTTCGTCAACCGCAAATGGATCATGAAGCTGCCCAAAGAGAACGTCTGGAAGCAACGCTATCTGTCCTTGATGAAGTTTTTGATCAAGAATCATCGCTTCTTCGGCTTCGGCGCGGCGATTCTGATGGTTGCGCACGTTGTGGTGCAGATTATCTTTGCGTGGGTTTCGGTTACAGGAATCATCACGGCGGCGCTCGCGGTTGTTACGGTCATACTCGGCGTGATCATGTTCCAGAAGAAAAAGAGCAACAAGACGCTTCTCTGGGCGCATCGCGGCGCTGTGATTGCGCTGATCGTGGCGTTTCTCGTACACGTGATTACGAAGATTTGATTGTTTGAGACGTCCTCATTGAAATGAACGGGTTGCCATTGTGCAATCCGTTTTTTCTATTCTGTATGAAACCAATGCCTTTTGAAAGAAAATTGTGTTTTTAATACAATGAAGTTTGTTTTTTGAGCCTCGCTTTGGAGGCGTTTGACAAGCCTGAAACGTTGTGAAATAATACCTACAGTTAGCAGATCGGGTTACTGGCTTTACCGGTCAATTCGATTTGCTTTTCATCAAAAAAAGAATATGCAAGGAAAATCCCGAGCCTTCGTGGCCGCTCCGGTTGCGCTGGCCAATGGGTAGGATCGGCAACTATCCTACCTGCCGTATTTGCAAAGGGATGTATCCGAAAAGTACGACGACGGGCGCATCAGGCGGAAGGTCGCGTGATTTTCCTTGTACAAAAAGGAGAGGAAATATCATGACCAAACGCATTTGCCTCGTCGTTTTATCGTTCATACTCGCGTTCTCTATCTTTGGCTGCGCAAAACCGCAGGCGGATGTCGCAACCCCGCCGGATGCAACGCCGATTTCGATTCAAACCGAAGCGCAGCAAACAGATGCGGCGGAAGTGGCTCCGATGACCACGGACGGGTTCGGCATCAAAATCCTGCTGGAGCAGGACGACGACATGATCAACAATTATTCCGTAATCGCGGTCAATGACGTGGCTCCTTTCAAGGACGCGGATGGAAACGCGGTGAGCGGGGTTGCGGTCAACACCGCGGGCGCACAGGCGTTCATCGACTGGCTGATGAGCGATGAAGCGGCACAACTGATTGCGAACTACGGCGTTGCGGAATACGGCGAAGCGCTCTTTACCTTAAAGGAGGGCAAGCCGGTATTTTCGGGCGATATTCAACCGGCGACGGACGCCACAAAGACGATTCGCCTCTCCACGACCACCTCGGTAAACGATAGCGGCCTGCTCGATTATCTGCTGCCCGCGTTTGAGAGCAAGTATGGCTACGAAGTCGAGGTTTCTTCCGCCGGAACCGGCAAGGCGATCGCGGCTGCAACCATGGGCAACGCGGACGTAATTCTAGTGCACAGCAAATCGCAGGAAGAGCAGTTTATTGCGGATGGTTACGCAAAGCTGGTCGACGGCTACGACAGCGAGCGGCTGACATTTATGTATAACTACTTCGTGCTGGTGGGTCCTGTTGACGATCCCGCCAAGTGCGCCGAAGCGGGCAGTGTAAAGGAAGCCTTCGCGCGCATTGCGGAAGGAAAATTCCCGTTTGTTTCCCGCGGCGATAAGAGCGGCACGCATACCAAGGAAGTTTCGCTTTGGCCGGAATCGCTCGGCATCACGACCGATCCCGCCAGCGTTGCCGCCTATAGCGAATGGTATCTTTCCAGCAACGCGGGCATGGGCGTATGCCTGACCATGGCGAACGAGATGGACGGCTACATTCTCTCGGATAAAGCGACGTTCCTCGCGTTCTTAGCGAGCGGCGGCGCGGTCGGTTAAAAATCGATGGAAAGCGCCTTTTCGCGCGCGCTGGCGCTGCTGTTTGCGGGTGACCCGCTGCTCACCAGCATTCTGCGCGTGACGATGACAATGACGCTGATCAGTTCCTGTACGGCGCTCCTCTTCGGGGCGCCGTATGGCGTGTTGCTCGCATCCGCCCGATTTCCCGGCAGACGCGCGCTGATCATTCTCAACCGTACGCTGATGGGCCTTCCGCCGGTGGTATGCGGGCTATTATGCTACCTGCTCTTCTCCGGCGTGGGGCCGCTGCGCGCGCTGAAGCTGCTCTTTACCGTGGCGGGCATGGTGGTGGCGCAGGTGCTGCTGATTACGCCGATCGTAGCGGGCAGCATGGAAACCTCGCTTTCACCCTTGGTGGAAGGCATTCGCGAGAGCGCGCAGGGTTTGGACTATCCCGTGGGAAAACGTTTCTGCTCACACTCAATGAGAGCAAATATGCGTTGTTCTCCGCCTACCTACTTGGCTTTGGCCGCGCGATGGCGGAAGTCGGCGCGGTGTCTATGGTCGGTGGGGCGATTGCATACAAGACAAACGTAATGACCACCGCGATCATGATGTATACCAATATGGGCAATTTCTCCTATGCGCTCGCGCTGGGGATATTGCTTCTGCTTATCTCGCTGTTCGTCAACGTACTGGCGCATCTGCTGCAAAGGAGCGTTGGCGTATGATCGAGCTAAGTCAAATACAAAAGAGATATGGTTCCCGCGTTGCGCTGGAGATGCCCGAACTCACGATTCCGGCTGGAGAAAAGCTCGCGCTCATCGGCCCGAACGGCAGCGGAAAGAGTACGCTGCTCCGACTGCTCGCGGGGGTCATCCGAGCGGAACAAGGCACGATTTCGTTGGGCGGCCTAACCAAAACTGAAATCGGTTATCTGCCGCAACACCCGTATGCCTTTGACATGAGCGTGCAAAAAAACGTAGAACTAGCGCTTGCCGGCGAACCGGAGAAGGCGAAGCTTGCGCAAGCGGCTTTGGAGCGCGCAGGGTTATTACATCTGGCAAAAGCGCGCGCAAACCGCCTTTCCGGCGGCGAAACGCAGCGCATGGCGCTTGCGCGCGTGCTGGCAAAGCCGCGCAAGCTATTGTTGCTGGACGAGCCGACCGCGAGCGCAGATATTCGTGCGATCGATCAGATCGAACGCGCGATATTCGACTTTGTAGAGCAAACAAACTGTACGCTGATTTTCTCCACGCATATGCCGTCGCAGGCGATGCGTCTATCAACGCATGTGCTCGCGCTGAATGACGGAACGATCGGAGAGCGTGGTGAAACCGCGCAGGTGCTGCAATCACCGCAAGCCGAGCGCACGAAAGAATTCTTGAAAAACTGGAAGTTGTAACGCACAAAAGCACAAGCGCCGCGGGGGATTCCCCGCGGCGCTGTTTGTCTCTTGATGGATCAATGATTACTGGTTAAATCTCTTGTAGAGTCGACCGAATCCCGGCAGGGCGTTG
>CAYVAO010000137.1:0-6025 GCA_964448895.1 uncultured Christensenella sp. | reverse complement strand
CACACCGAAAATGACATTGCTTTTTTGCGCAAACAGCTCGACACCATCGAAGCCGTCGCGCAGGCGAGAGGTATGGCCAATCGTCACGAACTCGCGCAGATGATCTTTAACTGGCATCATGCCATCTGTCTGCGCAGCGGCAACGACATTCTCCCGCTGGTACTCAACGCGTTTCAAGATGTCAGCGTGTTCTTCTGGGAAACATCCCTGCAAATCTACGGTCTCGAGCGTAGTATGGGACACCTCGAAACCATACTTTCCCTGTTGATCGAGCGAAAAGGTGAAGAAGTGGTTCAGTATATGTCCGAGGGAACCGATTACTATATTACGCATATGTAAACACGCGATAGAATAAAAAAGACACGATCCAAAAGGTCGTGTCTCAGCCCATCGACAAAGTCCTGCGGACTTCGCCGATGGTTTTTACTGTGAGAAAAAATGTCGCTCAACGCGCCATTTTAACAAATTCGGCGAGTGAATCGCCGAATTTGATTGGAAGACGGGGAATTCTCGAATCCCCCATACCCCCTGTAGCGTTTGCTGATACTGAGAGACACGATCCAAAAGGTCGTGTCTCATTGCTTTCGTTTGATTCCCTATGATCCCGCTACACTTCGCAAGCGATTATAACAATCCCGTTGATGAGGTCGGCGCTCACGAGCATGCCTGCAATCGTCAGTTCCTGTTCCAAAATATTCGTCAGTATGATGCTATTGCCCGATATGCGAAACGCGCGCACATTCTTGAGCAGGATGTTTTCCGGCAAAGCTGCGTTCCTATAGGCGGTTGAAATGCACATGTTTCGTTCACTCCTGTAGCGTTTTGAGAATGTCCGCGAGTCGCGCGTTGCCAACCGAAAAATCGGAGATCGCGATATCGAGCTGCTCCGCCTCGGCGTCAAGCCCCAGCGCACGCAGTTGCTTCTGCATCTGCAACATCTCCTCATTGTGGTGGTGGTTGTGTTGGAGCGTATACGTTAATAGCGCAACAATTTCCGCTTTGTCCGCGCCGTTTTGCTGCAACTGCTCGCTTTTTTGCAAATCTTCGTGTTCATGCGTGTGTATGTGCGCATGGGTATGCACCGTATCGGGGCTGAGTCCCTCGTGCTGATGCGCGTGCTCGCCCGTGTGCGTATGCAGATGCGCATGCATGGATTCGTTCCCGTGTTCCTGCGTCTGGTGCGCGCCGCCGCTGTGGTCTACGCCGTTATGCATCCCCTCATCCTCCCTTTGATCAAAGCTCTGCTTGTTCCATCAGCGCGACGTCGGAAAGCACGCACGCCGGAACATCATCGGCAAGCAGCTTCCCCTTATGCAACACAAGCACGCGGTTACAGGCGCGCGAGACAAGGTCGCTATCATGCGTCGCAACCAACCGCGCCGCGGTCATGGAGCGCAGCAGATGGATTAAATTCCGCTTGCTACGCGGGTCGAGAAACGCGGTTGGCTCATCAAAAAGCAGCATATGCGGGTCCATGGAGAGCACCGTCGCAATGGCCGCTCTCCGCTTTTCTCCGCCGGAGAGCTGATAAGGTGCGCGCTCCGCAAGATGCAAAATATTCAGGTGTTCCAGGGTTTGAAGCGCTTTTTGCTCGATCTGCTCCGGCTGATATCCGCGGTTTAGCAGGCCGAATGCGACATCCTCCAGAACCGTCGGCATAAACAGCTGATCGTCCGGGTTTTGAAACACCATACCGATCATATTACGAATCAGCGCAAGATTCGCCTTGTTCAGCGAAACGCCGTCGATGCAGACCGCGCCGGAAGTTGGCAGCAGTAATCCGCACAAAATTGCAAGCAAGGTCGATTTTCCCGCGCCGTTGCTGCCGATCAGACCAACGCAGTCGCCGGATTCCATACAAAACGACACGTCGTCCAGCGCCAGAAGCCCGTTCGGGTAGCGATAGGTAAGATGTTCCGCTGCAAAAAAAGCCATCGAATTCTCCTAAACCAGCTTGCCGATGGACTCAACCACCGCCGAAAACCCGATTGCGCGGATCGCGATCAACGCAATCGAAACCAATATCTCATACCGGATGCTTGCTTGATCCATCCGCATCTTCTTCTTCGCGGGAAACGTTCCGTCAAACCCGCGGCACTGCATCGCCGCGTACACGCGCTCTGCGCGGTCGATGCTGCGCAGCAGCAGTTGACCTACGAACGCACCGACGTGTTTCATCTCCAACCCTTTTTGCTTGACCGAACGCAGATGATAGGCGCGCGCCATGCTGCCGGCTTCCTCCGCCAAAAGGGACAGATAGCGAAAGCAGAGCATAACCGTCGTGGTAAAGATGCGCGGCACATGCGCGCGCTGGAGTTGCGCGAGCAGCGAGCGAGAAGGCGTCGTTGCGGATAAAATGACCAGCGCGCTCACCGTTAACAATGCTTTTTCCAGCAACACCAGGCAGGAGAGCAGCCCGTATGAAAGACCGCTAGGCGATATCCCGCGCTCGAAAATGATGTTGGAAACGCCGGCAAACAGCACAAATGGCAGCGCAGGCAGCGTCCTTTTCAATATTCCGGTCGGTGGCAGTTCGCCAAGCGCGATCAGCACCAGAGGATAAAAGAAATAGACGGTCAATCCGGCAACATCATAACGGCCCGAAGAGACAACGCAGACGATGAACACCAGTGTAACGATAAGCTTCGCCGCGGGATGCAGCGCATGCACGCTCGTGCGCTTTTTCGCCAGCTCTTCCAGCGAAAAAAACGCATCCATGGTTTTTACAATCTTTTGCATGCAGCTCCTGCGCCGGAAGGCGATCGTCCGGCTCTATCACGTGAAGTGGCGCAAACGCGCCGTGTTGCAGCGCGTCGCGCGTACCGGCCCGTTTATTCCGCGTCCGTTACCCCTTCGGTTTGTTTCTTTTTTGATCTTGAGATGACAAACGCTGTTCCCGCGGCGAGCGCAAGCACGATGCCTCCGCCGATGAGTCCCGCGCTGGAGGTGGAGACGGCGGAAGACGCGGCTCCCGTGGAATAGTCCGGCATTACTGCCGTTTTCGATTGAATCCATTCAACAATCTTGTACACAGGCCCGCTCGCCGTAAGCTCTTCGCTCCCCGTCACCCTGCCGATCGACCACTCCAGCCCGTCCGGATGAGCGGAGGCCGCGAGCGATAGCACGCCCGCGACAACAATCGTCGCAATCAGCGCACCGACAACAAACTTTCGCACCGGAACGGAACGCTCCATCTTCTTGCGATTCAATGCGCTTTCGAGCAGTTCGGGCCGCGCTTGATACACAAAGACGAGAATCGCGCCTGTTACGAGTCCCTCCACAAGGCCAATTGCAAGATGAATCGGTTGCATCATGATCAGAAAACTGCCGAAAGGCAGAGACGTAATGCCGGAAACGAGCGTCTCCAGCACAACCGAAAACGCTCCGAGCTGGAGGCCAACCACCACGCTCAGCACGGAGGCAAGCATCAATCTGGGTTTGGTGATTCCTTTTTTGAGAATCGGCTTAAAGATCAACGGATATGCAAAAAGGCACGTCAATACGCCCATGTTGAAGACATTACACCCCAGCGCGAGCAATCCCCCGTCTGCAAAAAACAAGCACTGAATCAGCAGCACCGCCGCAATCGAAATCATGCCCGGATAGGCCCCGAGGAGCGCCGCAAGTAAGATTCCGCCGCCGATATGCCCGCTGCTGCCCGTACCGGGAATTGTAAAATTGATCATCTGCGCCGCAAAAACAAACGCGCTCATCACGCCCATCACTGGAACCGTTCGATCTTCCAGCACGTTCATTTGTTTGGTCTTTACGACCGAATACGCAAGAGCCGCGCCGCTGACGGCGATCATAGTAACGCCGACTGCAGGCGAAACGAGTGCATCGGACATATGCATATGGCATCAAATTCACTTTCATTTTTTCTGCATTATAACATAGAATGAAAGCTGCTCACGTCAATACAAACAAGTTTGTACGCGCAAATCGTCATTTCTTCAAACAATTTTCCCTTTACTCGACCAGCATACGCCATGATCCGACCTTACAAGCTTCAAAACGATTGTTACTTCAATCGTTTCATCACGCATTCCGACGGAACAAGATTGGTAAGAAATGCAAACGAGGCGTTGGTGCCGCGGCGTGAAAACGTAATCGTATTGCCGGAGAGCGCAAGGCAATACTCCTGCTCATAGCAGGTTTCCACAAAGCGCGCCGAGAAGACAAGTTTCTCCGGCGTTTCAAAATAGCCGCTCAACAGCACGCGCGTCATGGGAGAGCCTGCGAAGTCATAAACGTTTTCCCGGCGGGTACCGTCCAGCGCGATCTGGTATGTTTGCTCGCGCTGATCCGAAAAACGCAGTTTCAGCTCGCACAACACGTTTTCAAAGCGAATCGCACAACCGGCTATATCCGGCGGCAGCGGCGCGCCGCCCATCATGCTGCCCGTCGCCTCGCCGAAGACGAGTTTGCCGCCGTTGGTTGCAAACGAACCCGTGAACTGCTCGCGCGCGCCGTGCGGCTGATAGGCTGGTTTCGCTAGGCTTAGCCGCTGCATTCTCGCAGCTAACCGCGCATCCGCCGCGTCGTCCGCAGCAAAAGGCTCCGACTCCAACTGCTCAAAAAAGCGCCAGACGCAGTCCAGCGTCTTTTGCGCCCAGTGCGCGTTGCCCGCCGTCTCGTTGATCGAGACGATCATGTCCAACCCCGGGTGGACAATGGAATACTGCCCGAAAGCACCGTCCGCGCGGTAGCAGCCGGGATGACGGCACATCCAGATTTGGAACCCGTAGCCTACAAAGTTATCCAGAGCGGGCGGGTTTCCGATCGCCTCGCTCGCGGTGTCGATCTGCTTGCTGGTAGCGAGGCGCACGTACTCACTCGAGAGAATTCGCTCGCCCGCCCAGACGCCGCCGTTGTGATACAGCAACATCAGCCGTAGATTATCCTCCGTTGTGGCGAAAAAACCGCCGCCGCCAACCTCGGTTCCATCCGGCATCACGCCCATGAAGAAGTTGTCCGCGTCGATGCCGATTTTATCAAACAGGCGCGTGGTGAGATATTGCTTCAGCGTTTCGCCGGATCTGCGGCGTACCATCGCGGCGAGCAGCGTCGATCCCGTGCTGTTGTAAAAAAAAGCGCTGCCCGGCTCGTGCAGGACGGGTGTTGCGAGAAACTCGCGAATCCAATCCTTACCCGGTCTTGGCATGGTTTCCATGCCGGTGCCCATGCAAAGCACGTCCCGCACGGTCATCTTTTTGAGGTTTTCCGACACCTCCGGCGGCATCTCATCGGGAAAGACTTCCGAAACCGGCTCGTCCAGCCGCAGAATCCCCTCGGTGCAGGCGATGCCGACCGCCGTCGCCGCATACGTCTTGGAGAGCGATTGCAGCCCGTGGCGAATACCCGGCGCATAGGGCGACCACCAGCCCTCGGCGCAAACTTTTCCGTGGCGGAGGATCATCAACCCGTGCGGCTCGGTGAAGCCGGACTCCAACTCATTGATAAACGCTTCGATCGCCGCAACGGAAATCCCTACCGCACCCGGTGATACGCGCTCAAACTCGATTCGATTCATACTTTTTCTCTCCTGAATCCTTGATCAATCTATTCGCATTGAAAAGGTCGTGCTTCCCTGCGCGTCGATTCCAGCGATAGAAAATGTCGCATTCGAAAAATCCGCATCAAGCGTTGCCTTGCATCCGTCTTTTTCCCAAGTAAAAGTCAACGTTGATTCGCTCTCTTTCGTCAGAGTCAGCTTCGCGTCAAAGCCAAACGCGGAGAATGTATTTCGAAAGCGCAGCAGCGCAAGTTGCTTTTGCACAACATCTTTTTGGAGCGCTTCATTCACTCGTTCACAGGTAAGATTCGTCCGGTTGATCTCCTTGTGTCCGCCCGCGCCCGCGCGAAGGACGGCCTCGTGGTCGTTTTTGCCCGCGAAAAGATCGAGGTACCAAACCTGCGGCATACCGGGCATAAATAGCTGCACCGCACGGCAGAATAAAAGCCGCTGCTCGTTCTCGCCCAGCGCGGAAAAGTACGTCGCATTCACTTGATAATAGGCGTTCTT